>CAYYKZ010000290.1:0-3942 GCA_964468455.1 uncultured Leptospirales bacterium
GCCTTACATCAGTGATATAATAAAAAGGATATAGTTTTTAACCCCAGTGCTCCATCACAATCTTGATTCCAATCATTATAAGTATAACTCCGCCGAAAATTTCAACTTTTTTTCCCAGGAGTGCATTTAACCTGCAACCCATTTTTACGCCTATGTAGCTGAAAATAAATGTGACAATTCCAATAACCGCAGCAGGCCCGGCAATGGGGTAGTTGATCAATGCAAGGCTTAATCCTACTGCAAGCGCGTCAATGCTTGTGGCTATGGAGAGTATAAAAAGCCTTTTGTAGCCCAGTTTAAATTCATCTGTACAGCTGTTTAAAGTGTCATCATCTGACTTAAGTCCCTCATGAATCATCCTTATTCCTATATAAGCCAGTATGGCAAAGGCAGCCCAGTGGTCGTAATCATTTATAAGAGAGGCAAAGGCCGAACCTGCATACCAGCCTATAACAGGCATAAATGCCTGGAAGAGCCCGAAAAAGAGGGCGATTGTAAATGTATTGCGCAGGGTCATAGCACCTGCCCTGCAGCCGTAAGAGATTGAAACAGCAAAGGCATCCATGGCAAGGCCTACGGCAATACCTGTGATTGTTATAAAGGACATTCCCGATCCCCCTATTTAAGGAAAACTTTTTCCTCGTCCGGCACAGTCATGTGTAACGGGAGGTCTGTACCATCAAAAGAGAGGAGTGGGGATATTTCAATAATTTTCACCTTTTCAGGAATTTTTATATTTGCCGCTTCGAGCCATGACCTGTGGAGATTGCTCATGAGTTCCGCTGATGAAGCAGCGGAATCGATCCCTTCAGCGTTTTTTATGGGAGCGAATTCCTCTTCACGGTCTGTTTCCAGTATAACATTATTACCTGCAAGAGGGAGGGCGTCGAAAACGAATTTTTCAAACTTATATCCTCTCACGGTTGTGAACTTGCCATTTTGAAGAACCTTTATATCTTTTCTTGCTGTGTGATAGGGGAGATTTGTCCCCCCCTTTGTTGTGATTTTTTCAATAAATGAGCGGGAAAAAATATGTATTGCAGGACTCCCTGCGGCATATAAAAGATTCCCCCCGTTCTCTTTAAGGTGAAGTTTCTCATCAGGCATGTCGGAATATTCAATTATGCCTGTTCTGTTATCAGGGAATTTAACAAATACCCCGATTTTTTCTTCAGGGTAGGCCTTTATCAGGGCTTTGCTTGACATGTCAGCAGAGTGACTAATGTGAAAGCCTATGAATACCGGATCAATAATCTTAACCAGAGGATTGTCCACCTGAAAGTATGATATAGTTTCTATTCCACGATCTTTCAGTATGTCCAGAACCCCTGAACTGTAAAGGGCTGTTATGCTTCCGCCGTGTCCGTCGGGATTTCTGAAAAGACGGTTTTTTCCGGATAAAACCAGGTTCCCCCTGTCATCGAGGGAAGGGATCATGTTCTGTTTAAAGAAATATACGTCGTTTTTATTGAGTCCGAAATAATTCTCCTCTTCAAAAAAAGTTATTGTTTCATCATGATTGTCAGTTGATGTCATAATAAGATAGGGTATGACTGTTGAGTATTTTTTTGAAGCAGCGTATATCTTTTCCCCGTGGAAATGGAAAAGGCTTTTACCTGAAACAGGGCCTGCGGGGAATTTCCCTTTTGGGCCGTTAAATCCAAGGCGTGAGCCCTGACCGCCTGCAACAATAAATGCGGCAACTTTACCTGATTTTATATGTTCAATCCCTTTCTGTTCTGCCTCAGTAAAAGCCTTTTTATCTGCATCGCTTTGCGGTTTGCCTATATAGGGTGCGGGCCTGAATTCTGATGGTACCGGATTTTCAGTTGAGCTGTATAATTTCTGCAGCAGGTCGAAGTCAACTTCACTGAGCTCTTTCAGGAGAACAGTTTTTTCCTCATGCGAGAGTTCTTCCCAGTATTCAAAAATCTGTTCCTGTTTGCGGGAGTAAACTTCTTTAATTATATCCTCATACCCTTTTAACTCAACCATAGTGCCTCCAAATTTCCCGATTACCCTGTGCGAGGATAATAACCAGTCTGCTGATTAAATTGTCATCAGCTATAATTTTATAATAAAATCTCTACTATGTAAACAAGAATTTACAATATTTTTACTTTACAAAAAATTCCTTGCTCTTTTCCTGTAAAGTGATGTTTATCAGATTATGAAGGCTCCGGAAAGCCGCAGGGAGGTGCATTGTGACAGTAAAGAACTCAATTGAAAAGGTAAGCACCCTTATTGAATCTCTCCCTTATATAAGGGAGTTCAGCGGTAAAACAGTGGTCATTAAATATGGCGGGCATGCAATGACAGATGACGCCCTGCGCCTATCCTTTGCAAAAGATATATCTCTCCTTAAACTTGTGGGGATTAATCCTGTGATCGTACATGGAGGAGGGCCCCAGATAGAGAAGCTCCTTGAGCAGATAGGGAAAAAATCGGAGTTTATCCAGGGACTCCGGGTTACTGATGGGGAGACAATGGATATTGTTGAAATGGTTCTTGTGGGGAAGGTGAACAAGGAAATTGTAAACAACATACACATAGCCGGAGGTAAGGCTGTTGGCCTTTCCGGGAAGGATGCCGGGCTTATTACAGCACGTAAGCTTTATCACAATGAACATGGCCTGGCAATTGATATAGGACAGGTGGGAGCAATAGAGAAAATTAATCCTGAGATTATAAGAATTCTGGAGGAGGACAGGTTTATCCCTGTAATTGCTCCAATTGGAGCTGGTAAGGACGGCCAGACATATAATATAAATGCCGATATTGCAGCAGGAAAAATAGCAGAGGCCCTTAAAGCTGAAAAGCTGATACTCTTAACAGATATTCCTGGAGTTATGATAGAGGGGGAGCTTGCAACAACAATAGCTTCGGAAAATATTCCTGCTTTTATTGAAAAAGGGGAGATAAAAGGAGGTATGATACCAAAGGTAAACTGCTGTGTGGAAGCTGTTAAAAACGGAGTAAAAAAAGCGCATATTATTGACGGCAGAGTTGAGCATGCGGTTCTTCTGGAAATATTTACAGACAGCGGTGTTGGTACACAGATTATTTAATTAGGAATTATTCCTTATACTATTATCCTGCTTGACATATAGTATCAAATAGGTTCATTATGATCATAAATTAAATTGTGTAATAATAATGAATAAAATCCAGGTAAAAAAAATAGAAATTCCCCGGGATCTTGTACAGGAGATCGGAGGCAGGATAACATTTGTACGGCAGTCATATGGGCTTAAACAGTCGGAGTTTTGTGAAATAATCGGTATTTCCAAAGGTAATTTAAGCGATCTGGAGAATAACCGGTATAAGCCATCATTTCAGGCAATTGTAAAAATAATAACTCATTTTAATGTAAATCCCCACTGGCTTCTTTCAGGAACATACTCACCCTTTGACGATAATACCGAATATACACCAGGAGATGATCTTCCCGGACTTTACCAGAGATTAAAGAACAGTGCAAACGCTAGAAATATTCTTGAAGATATAGCTGTGCTTGAAGATATTAATGGTGAAATCCTTCAGGAAGTTAAGGATTATGTAAGATTCAAGCTTAAAACAGAAATCCGGAAAAATGACAGGCGGAACCAGGAAAGAAGGTTCTCTCTTCATCCTCAGGAAATCCCTTACGGAAAAGACCGCAGAAGCGGTGTAGACCGCAGGAAGAATTTTATTCTAAGCTGGCAGTAATTCCCCATTTATTTCATCCTTTTCTTTTTTTTAATTTTTTTATTTGACATGAACCCTTAAATAAATAGATTTGCTCACGGAGAGTTGTCCGAGTGGTCGATGGAGGCGGTCTTGAAAACCGTTGGGTTAATAGCCCCGGGGGTTCGAATCCCTCACTCTCCGATTTTTTTTATTCTCATAGAGCTGGAGAGGTGCCCGAGTGGCCGAAGGGGGTTGCCTGCTAAGCAATTGTAT
>CAYYKZ010000291.1:0-3940 GCA_964468455.1 uncultured Leptospirales bacterium
TAGTAAGCTGGGTTTTGAAATCCTTGTCACCCTGAAGGGCTGTTTCTTCTGCTACTACCTTTCCGCCTTCTTTTTCATACTGAGCTTTGAAGTCCATTGCAAGGCCCTGGCTGTAGTCGTTTTTAACATAAAGTATTGCTACAGTTTTAACGTTTTCCACATTTGCAAGATACTTGGCGAAAACAACTGCCTGTAGAGCATCGCTCATAACATCACGGAATATGTATTTACCTTTATAAGGAAGGTCTTTGTGAGTTGAAGATGGTGAAATCATAACTGTTTTTGAAGCTTCTGCTTTTGGAGCAACAGCAAGTGAAACAGAGCTGAAAACTGAACCTACAATACCGAAAACCTTGTCTACGCTTACAAGTTTTTCAATAGCAGGATTACCCTTTTCAACTTTTCCTTCGGTATCTTCAATTATCAGGTCAACATTAAAACCTTGGATTCCGCCTGCTTCATTCTGCTCTTCAACAGCAATTTTTACAGCCTGGCTCATAAGTTTTCCGTAGTTCCCGGCATCACCTGTCATTGGTCCGAGGAATCCGATTTTTACAGTTTCGTCGGACTTGAGTACATCTGTGCCTTTCCCGCATGCTATTGAAAACATAAGCATAAGAGAAAAAAATACAACTGCTAGTTTTTTCATGTAGCTCTCCTTCTTTAAAATTTTTATTTATTAATCCAGATGCATGGCATCTTTTAAGAGACTATTAACTTATCTGATTAAATACTGCAATTAAAAATAAATTTGTACAACAGCATAACATTGTTTTTTTTGATTTGATCTTCTCTTCAATAGTTATACTGTTTAAATATTGCTGTATAGAAGCTGATTTTTCTGCTGCTGATCAGCCATGACCAGATTATCAAACAACATGGTCATAATGAGATAAATCCAGATTTATACCTCCCGGAAGCGGAGTTAAAATATCACTATATGAATATAAACCTAATTTTTACTGATATTTAAATATGTCAATTATATAATATGTGTCAGTAATCTTTGAATTATTAATAATTCATCTTAAATTCTGTAATAAAGTTGACATGAATCTCTGTTAAATATGAATCGGGAGCATGTTTCCTCAGAATAAAAAAATAATGGTAATGGCCCCAATGGCTGAAGTGACCACAGCTGCACTCAGAAAATGTGTAAGAGGTTTTTCTTCAGAAACAGTTCTTTTTTCAGAAATGCTCAGTGCATCAGGACTGGTGGGGAATGCTCAGCATAATGAGCCTTTAATTGCTAAAAATGACTCAGATGAGCCTTTTGTGTATCAGCTTCTGGGAGGAGATCCTTATGTTATGGCACAGGCCTGTGCTGTTCTTCAGGACATGGGAGCTGGTGCGGTTGATATAAATATGGGATGCTCTGCCCCGGATGTTGTAAAAAGGATGCAGGGGGCAAAGCTTTTAAAGGAACCTTCGCTTGTAAGCGGTATAATAAGTGAATGCAGAAAGGTTTTTAAAGGGAAACTGTCTGTAAAAATGAGAAGCGGTTATGAATCGAGTGAAAGGGAGTTCCTTGTGGACTTCGTCCGTATGCTTGAAGGGGAGGGGGTTGACTTTATTACACTTCATGGCAGATATGCCAGGCTTTCTTTCCGCAGAAAGGCTGACTGGAGCCTTGTGCAGTTATTAAAGGAAAAAGTTTCAATACCCGTGATCGGCAACGGGGACATACTCTCACCTGAAGAAGCTGAAATGAGATTCAATGAAACCGGATGTAATGGGATAATGATTGGGCGTGAGGGTGTGAAATCTCCATGGATTTTTTCCCTGACAGAAGAGCTTATGAATACCGGGAGATACAATCTTACAGTTGATCTTCTGGATGTATTTTCAGGAGTAATGAAAGATCTGGAAAAAAATCTGCCTCCCCAGCTTCATAAAAGCAGGGGCCACAGGTTCTGTTTTTACTACGCAAAAAATTTTACTTTTTATCATGATATTTTTAAAAAAATTAGAAATGTTGACAGAATAAAAGATATGATGGATATTCTGGAAGAGTATCTTTACCGTAATCCTCATGAAAGGGTGAAAGTATTTAAGCAGGAGTGATAAAATGGACTTTATGAGAGTATGGACAGAAGTTGATGTTCAGGATGTACAGAAGCATATAATTATGGTTGAAGACAAATTCGGACATTGTCCGGGGTGCAGACAGATAGGGATTGAACTCAAAGATCTGAAAAAGTGTCCCGGCTGTGGAAGGGTATTTAAGTATATGACCTCAAAGGATGCCAGAGGCGGCAAAACAGATGTTGTTATGAGGTCAATGCGTAAACTGTCTGATCTGGTTTTTGTAGATTATGATGACTATGAAAGGGTGACAGGGAAAAAGAAAGCTGAGAGCCTTTTTAATATTTAAAAAATATCGTCATCTTTCTTCTCTTTTGCTTTTATGTATTTTTTATAATAGATGATTGAATTGAGTTTATCTCCTTTCAAATCATATGCTACACTTATATTGTAAAGGGATTCCTGTAGAGCAATATCCTTTTCATAGGCTTTTTTAAAGGATTTGATTGAATCATTATATTTCCCGGTAAACATCTGGGCCATTCCCAGGTAAAAGAAACCCTTTGCAAAGGATGAATCGAGTTCAACTGCCCTCTTCAGATGTTTTACCGCTTCCTCTGCCTTGTCTTTACGGAGAAGATAAACCCTTCCAATACCGTAATGGGCAAGTGTATAATGGTCGTTTATTTCAGCTGCTTTTAAAAAAAGCTCAAGAGCCTTTTCATTGTCACCTTGTTTGAAGCTTTCTACTCCTTCATTATAAAAGCGGGTTGAATTTAATATTTCTCCATAACCGGGTATTAACAGAAGGGCAACAAGAACAGCGCAGATTATATTAGTTAATCCCTTCTGCACCTGGTACCATCTTTTTAAGGGATTCGTAGAAAAATGTATAGATCCCTTCGTTGAAGAAGAAGTATATTATGAAAATAATCCATAACAGAAGCGTGAGGATGCAGAGGAATTTGAGAAGTTTTTCAGCGCCCATATCATTTGCTTTATAAAATATAACCACTATTGCAACAGGCCAGATTATGAACATGGAAGCAAAGATTATTGTGATAAAATCCTTTATGAAATCGAGAATTGATATGTACCAGTCGCTTTTAAAAGCTGTGAATCCTGTTTTCAGTTCATTAAAGAAGAACCATATATAGAAAGCAAAGATAATGGTGGCTATTAATTTCCAGAAAACTTCAATTTTGGGCCTGAACCAGAGAAGCAGCATTGCCAGTCCCCAGAAACAGAAGAAAATAAAGACCGATTTTATCATTAATATGCCTGATTCCATTATCACCTGCTTGACTTTTTCCGGGAATTCATTTCCGGTTAACTATGTATTAGTTATCAGTGTTAATTCCTTGAATTTTATTTAAAAGAAAATAATCCAATATCCACGCCGATGTAGCAGGAGAGGATATAGAAAACTGTATCACTATAATAAAATACAACCTAAGGAATAATTACTTATTAATTATCGAATATTTTTACTGATTTAATGATTAAAAAAGACGGGTAATATTTTTCCATTATGCAATTTAGTGTAAAAATAGAGATAGGGCTGATTTTTTTCAGATCTCAGTTAAATAAGGGGGAGGATGGTGATATTACTGCGTATTAATTTAAGGGTAATTATCCAGACATTACTATTTTCTGTTTGTCTGCTGTGTATGACATCCTGCCGGACTATGGAGATAAAAGGGGTGTCTTCAATAAATATTAATGTACCTGAGGGAATAAATCTTAGTGAAGATGATTTTTTAAGTCTCTTCCCGAAGTCATATTTCAGCGATAACGGCTATTCAATGGTTATTGTGCCTTTCAGTTATTCACCTTTTGTGGAGATAACAGCATTTTCCGGTTGAAGACCTCGATAATCCTACCTCGAAAATCGAGTCTCCCCATATCGAAAAGA
>CAYYKZ010000292.1:0-3930 GCA_964468455.1 uncultured Leptospirales bacterium
TGGCAGACACATTCCAGTCAATATTCCGAACATCATCCCCTGAAATATATTCACGTACACTTTCAAACAAAAGGCCGTAGCCCTTAAAGGCCGACCTGTAGCTTCCGGAAAACATTGTATTAATTTTTTTTCCGGTTTCAAGTCGTATCTTTTTAAGTATGGCTATTTCCCTTGAGTCCAATCAGGGAACCTCCACCGAATCAAGAACCATTTTAACTATATCATCAGGGCTTTTACCTTCAGCTTCAGCCTGGTAGGATAGGATTATCCGATGCCTTAAAACATCAGGAGCAATCTCCTTAATATCATCAGGTGTAACAAATCCGCGCCCCTTCATAAATGCAAGGCAGCGGGAAGCTTTCATAAGCGCTATTGAAGCTCTGGGGCTTGCCCCGAATTCAATAAGCCTGGATGACTCATCTGCAGGTTTTTTTCTTGTCTCACATACTACTGAAACAATATATTCCATGAGTCTGTCATTTATATAAATAGATTCAATTATTTCTTTTTTAGAGATAATCTCTTCAGGTGTTACTACACTTTTTATTTTTTCAGAATTAAGACTGCTGTGATTCTCAAGAATATTCTTCTCCTCTTCAAAGGAGGGATAATCCACAAGTACTTTCATAAAAAACCTGTCAAGCTGCGCCTCAGGAAGAGGATAGGTCCCCTCCTGCTCAATCGGATTCTCTGTAGCCAGCACCATAAATGGAGCAGGGAGAGTATATGTGTTATCACCTATAGTTACCTCTTTCTCCTCCATTGCCTGGAGCAGTGCAGACTGTACCTTTGCAGGCGCCCTGTTAATTTCATCAGCAAGCAGAAAATTTGTAAAAAGCGGGCCCTTCCTTGTAAAAAAGGACATATCAGCGGGATTATAAATCTGTGTTCCTGTTAAATCAGCAGGTAGAAGATCAGGGGTAAACTGAACTCTTTTAAAATCCACATGAACCGCTCTGGCAAATGATTTAACAGCCAGTGTCTTAGCCAGCCCGGGAAGCCCTTCAAGGAGAATGTGCCCCCCCGTTATAAAAGCTATAAGCATTCTTTCAATGAGCTTCTCCTGGCCTATCACAGTGCCGGAGATTTCATTTTTTACAGCATCAACAAAATGGTTTTCCTCTTTTACTCTGCGGGTAAGATTTTCTATTTCAGCAAAATCCATGACTTGCTCCAATACAATATAATTTCTTATAATTATTTTACTGATATGATTTTTTTATTACCAAAACCGGTTAAAAGCCCCTGCTGAAAATCAAGGGGCTTTTATTTCAAGTACATCTTTTTCACTTATTCTGTTATGTTCTTTTTGTAATTAAAAAGTTACAAAATCATCAGAAAACTATCTCTTTAATTACTCACTGGGAGAGAAAGCAGACTTAATGGGTTAACATGCACCCCCCTGATAACAAAGGATACGTGAAGATGAGGAGCAGTAGACATCCCTGTTGATCCCACTTCTCCAATAAGCTGGCCCGACTTTACTCTGTCACCAGCCTGGACTTTTCTTTCACTCATATGCATATAGTAGGAAAAAATTTTATTCCCGTGATCAATAAGAATCATTTTACCCTCATAAAACATATCATGAGAAAGTACAACTTTCCCATCAGCAATAGCATATACCGGCTCCCCTTTTTTCCCGCGCAGATCAAGACCGCGGTGAGTACTTTTCCTGGTGGAAACCTGGCGTCTTTTACCATTTTTAATTCTATAGGAAAGATATTCTCTCCCTTTCCAGAATTCGCTTGTGATTTTATGGAAATCCCTGGGATGTGAAATAACATTTGAAATACTGTCAGGCGTAATGCTTTTAAAAGCTTCAGCTCTCAATTTTTTCGATTCCTCAATATGTTTTCGGTGCACAGGATCCCTGTAATATGACTTATCCGAAAATTTCCCAAGATCAACTTTTATCTGAGCCTTTGGGAAATCTGTTTTTACGACTTTAAGACTTCCCCCTATTTTATAAACTTCTGGCGAATTATCTTTTCTGTAAGATAGTACCGTCTTTAATACTGAAGATTTAAAAGATGGGCTTATTCCAAAAAAACCTCTGTATCCCCAGCTGAATCTGGTTAGAGGAACCTTTTCCCCCTGAATAGACAGTTCGGCTGTATAAAGGGAATTATCAGCAGGTAGAACCTCAATATACACAGCCTCGCCCTGGGCAAAAGATCTGGCAAAAAGTTTTATTTTCATATAACTATCTGAAAAAACAATTTCCTCAGGTATAGGGGGATTATACTGTTCAGGCGTGTTAAGGATAACCCTGTTTTTTACCGGCGCCTTATAACTCTCTTTTCCTGCTCCATTTACAGTTCCGCTGCAGGATAGAGTCAGAATGGCTGCAATTAATGATAGACTGAAAACCTGTTTTCCTTTCTTCAATTTTTCAAAAAACCTCCGAAAAATATTTCTTCTCTTTACCTTTTACATTATACTTTAATTGTATCAAACAAAAATTATTTATAATCCTTAATTATTTTTTAAAAAAATTTAATTAAAGATTATACCTTGCAAAACCGGAATTTAACAAGGCTGCTTTAACAGCCTATGGCCGATTATATAAACAGAAACAGACAATTATTTATGTGAGAGATGAATGATACGGAAAAAAATTGAGGCATTTACTGAATCTGAAAAAATGGTTGTAGACAGGATCCGCGGCAAAATTAAAAAAATGGGCTATGCTGATGACCATGCAGGAGTCGAGAGTACATGCTACTCCCTTATCACAATGGCAGACCTCATCTCAACATATCCGTCAATCCTTGATAATCAAAGCCTTGGTGACAATTCCCGGTCAGTTGAAACCCTTGTTCGTACATTATGCTCAAGCCGTAATCTGGACCTTCTGCTTCATACTCCCACAAAGGCTGTCCTTGGAAGAAGCTTTACAATAGCAAAAATTAATTTTTTTCTCCTTCTATCCTACCTTTGCCGGGACATGAGTGAGTTATGTGAGCATAAAGCTGATATTAATGAAATAATTTCACTTAATATTTTCGCGGTAATGGCTGAAGACGTATTCATATCAATTGTATCAGACATGGGAATTCCGCTTACTGTGAGACAATCTGCCGGTCTGCTTCTTACAAGGATCTGGGAAAACAGAATTTTTCTTGGAGCAAATGACTTTGCCCCCATACTTACAGAACTGTGGGAAAAAAGAAAAACCTTTCTCCCCGCATACGGAACAATGGCAGGTGTCAGTGAAATTACAACATTCTGTTTAAGGAACAACAGCCTATGGCTGAATTTTTTTGAAGATGATGAATTTAACGATGACCGGCTTGAATCACTTAAAGAATACCTCATGGGGCTTTCCTATGAGGAAATTACTGCAATACAGGCCTATATGAAGCTTCACGATATCCGGGTTCTTGATCAGACAGGTATTGCGAAAATTCTCGATTCAGCAGGTGCCTATTTTATGAAGGACTATAATGATCCAAGAGAAATATATCATTTTTACACCCGCAGAAAAGAAAACTCAGATTTCAGGGAAAAGAGTCAGATACCGGGCCCTAAAAAAACAATTGAAGAATATATAATGTGTTATCTGCTGAAAAAATCAAGCTAAGTTTTCAGGGCAGATGCCAGCGCAGTAATTAGAAATTAAACAAGAAATTATTTACCCGGAAATAGTAATCTTCAGAAAAGATTTATAGTCACCACCTTAAAATCGGGCAATGACTATAAATTCTTTTATAATAACCAGCGTCTTAAGCTAATATTTCAACACTATTCCTGCTTCGACTGTTTGGCTGCTTCCTCAAGTGCTTTATTAAAAATATTTTCAATCTGCTTTGCATCACCACCCATCTGCTTCTGCATTTCATCAGAAACACTTTTAGCAGCCTGGCCGCAGATAAAAAAACTTAAAAGCATTAATACAGGAATTACTGCAATAATAATAGAAATAAC
>CAYYKZ010000293.1:0-3930 GCA_964468455.1 uncultured Leptospirales bacterium
GAAATGCAGATCCGTCTGCAGAACCTCTCCGCCGTTTCTGAACCAGTTTTCCATAAAGAAAAACTGCACATCCCTTACAGCAGGACCCTCAATCATCACATGGGTATCTCGCCAGCATCCGCCATTGTACTTTTTCCCGGCATACTCACCGCCAATATTTATGCCGCCCACAAATGCCTTTTTACCGTCAACAACAAGAATCTTCCGGTGATCCCTGAAACTTATATTCCAGTATTTTCTCCATGGAACAAAGGGGTTGAATTCGATAATTTCAACCCCGGACCTTTCCATTGTACGGAAAAGCTCCCTTGATGTTCCCATGCAGCCAACTGCATCATAAATTAAATTTACCTCAACACCCTGAGAAGCTTTTTTCGCCAGCTTTGCGGCAATTATCCATCCCACATTATCGCTGTTAAAAATATATGTTTCCAGGTTTATACTTTTTTTTGCGCCGTCTATGGCCTTTATTATTGTATCAAAAAAATTATCCCCTTCCGTAATAAGAGTAACCCTGTTACCTCCGGAAATTCCCCCTACTCCCCTGCTTTTAATATCAGCAAAAAAAGAGGGGAGAAAATATTTATTCCTGAACTTATTTATTTTTCCGCTTTTCTTCACAAAATCGCCTTTTATTTACTTTTCATCCACCACATGTTTAAGGGGTTTAACCATTTCAGTTTTAATCATTTTTCTGATATTTTCTCTTATTTCAGGATTGGCTGTTAGCTCCATCATCTTATTGTTCATTTCAATACTTTTAACATCATCCTGAGGAAAATCGTAAATCCCGGTTTCTTCATAATATTTATGATCAGCCTGAAAAACAAACCTGAGCCGTCCCCATACATCATCCCTGAAAACTTTCATCCCGCCAACTCCCCTGTAAGTAGATGGAGAAATAAAATTCTTTTTAAAGCATTCGATAACAGAGACTGCCATATTATCAATATTGCCGTCAATAACCTGGGAGGAATCCTCATCAGTAACAAAGTCTATAAGGTTTGCCCCCTGCCATTCTGCATAGGATTGAAGAATCTCCCTGAGATTAGGAACCTGCCTCAATGGTCCGGAGATAAGAAATCCCATCTGCTTACCTTTTAATGTAGGTGTATGTGTGTTAAAAAATGCCCTGTCAAACATTCTTTTCCAGTCAGCAGAAAGATACCTGTCTTTTATTTCCCCTGCGAAAATAACTATATCTGCGGTTTTAATCTCTTCATTATAAAAATCAATATAACCGTCCTTTCCGGTATAAATACATTTATAATCAAACCCGCACTCACAGCAGCCCAGACACCCCCCTTTTATATCTACGTCAGATAATGACCTTATAACAGCTGCTCCCTGAAAATTTCCGGAAAACCTTTTTATCATTCTGCCAAGATTTTCATCCCCGTAATCCCTGTCAGAGAGGATAAGTATCTTTTTGCCTTTTGAATCAACCGAAGAAGAAATGTGTCCTGGTACATATGGTTCCCTGCTGTAATTTATATCTCTATACATTGGAGCATACCACCTCCCTTTTTCTGTAGCTTCAAACATAAGAGAGGCGAATTTGAGCAGACGATCCCGTTCCTCCTCTTTCATCAGATCATACATGTCAGGGGAATATGATCCTGCAAAATTCATTTTCAGATCATCACATATTCCGCGCATGTAAAGATGGGCAGTATTATCATAAAAATGTATAGAGCTTGTAACAACTGCCGCAGATTTACCCGCGAACTTATCTTCAGCTTTACGGTCAAAAATAAGTTCAATGAACCTTTTATACTGGGATGGTACAAGACATACATATAAAGGAACACTCCAGATTATCAGATCTGAATGAGATATTTCATCAATAATTTCATTAAAAAAAGTTTCATCCTCTTCGATTTTACGGATTCGCGAAGATATATTAATATAGCTGAATTTATAGTTACTGTAATGCTTTTCAATATATCTTATATACTGCTGAGTAACGCTTAAATCACCCTTAGGACTGCCATTAAGAACTGTAATTTTCATGTTCACCTCTCTATCAATAGTACAATATGCAATTTGTTGCATATTGTACTATTGATAGAAAAAAGTCAAGGAAATTGGAAAAAATGGAAGATTTTTTCTCAAAATTAATGATTATGTCTTTTATCGCTACAAAAATTAAAGGGACTCCAATTAATTGTATTGACATATAAATATTAAGTAGTAAATTAAATGTGAACTATAATTTTTTTTAAGATAAGGAGATCAATATGGCAGGTTTCAGTTTTGAGGATATATCAAGAGTTAACGGTGAAGAAGAAGATGTTCTTAAAAAAATAATTACAGATGCATGGGCAACAATGAAAAAAACCAACTGGGATGACACAAATTTCTGCAAAATCAATCCCAAAGTTGCAATACCATACCCTGTAGCTAAAAATTTTCAGACCTTTTTTGAAAGTGAAGGATGGAAAGTTAAGCTTAAAAGAGAAAACAGAAACTACCTCTTCGATATTTACAGAGATTAGCAGTAATTATAACTATATCCTTAAATAACCCGCACCAGACCTGCAGGAGCGGGTTATTTATTATCCCCCATTTCCCGGTAATTACCGATAAGAGTAAACATTATGCACCCTATAGAAAAAGAGAAATTTTCCCTCATGGAAAGCCTTGACCTGACAGAGGAGAGGCTGGCCTATATCCCGGACCTTAACTCTGATGAAGCTTTAAATATAATCCTGACCAGACTTAAAGAGGTTTATAACAACCTTATGCCCTTTAACAGGCTTCTTGGGGTCGAAGTTACAAATCTTTCTCTTGAAAAAGCTATTATTACAATTTCCTCCAGAGAGGAACTGCAGGGGAATTATATACAGAAAATACTTCACGGAGGTGTTATCTCATCAGTAATTGATCTTTCCGGCGGAATAATAGCTCAAACCCACGCAATAAAAAAACTAAACGGCAAAACCATAGGAGAACTCCTTATACGGTTCAGCAAAATGAGTACTATAAATATGAGGGTAGACTACCTTAAACCTGGTGCAGGTGAAAATTTTAAATGCATATCAAAGGTTGAAAGAGCAGGAAACAAGGTGGCTGTGACACGGATGGAGATGTTCAACGAAAAGGATGAACTTATTTCAATAGGAACAGGATCATATCTCATCGGATAAGAGACTGTTTTCCTGCAACTCCTCCCCCTGATAATAGACAAGCGGCACCATCACCCTCTGTTGAAGTTCTTCTACAGGTATTTCAATTTTGTTTTTTCCGCATATTACAGCTAAACACCTGTCACAGGCATTTATTTTACTCACAACAGGGTTATCAAACGACGCGAAACCCTGTTTTTCTCTCCCATCATTTTCATATGTAACAGAATACCAGCAGGCACCCCCTGAACCGTCACTCCCCATATAAAGACGAAACTTTAAAGAAACTCCATCTTTGTTAATGTGTACCGCTTCCTGTATCAGCTTTTCCTTTGCCGGATTGCCGTACTTTACATCTCTCCCCCGGAACCTTGAACCATGGTGAAACAGGGCGGATCCTATAAATATTATTACAAAAAATGCTGCAATATAGGGTGCATAATATCTCATTATTACTACCGATTTTCCATGAAAATTATCAGCATTAGTTCATCAGATTCTGTTTTAGCCATGGATTTCAGATAAACTGAAATAACCATGGAATATTCCATCCATTTTATCTGCTAAATACTGATTACTTTCATAATATTTATTGAATGATTGCAGAAATCAACTTTTTTTTGATATAAACTAGAAGAAAGATATTAAACCCAGGCCCAACAGGAACCGGATTTTCTCCCTTTATCTTGAATTACAAAAAAAATAATGAGGAACTCCTTCGCTTTTTGCCCTTCTCCCCCCCTTTTCCGGGAAGCGGATAAGGGGGGAGAAGAGCCGCATAATTTATCAAAACTACTTAATA
>CAYYKZ010000294.1:0-3907 GCA_964468455.1 uncultured Leptospirales bacterium
GTTCCTTCTTTCACCAGGTTGTTGTCCAGCAGGAGCAAGGTGTCGGCAGTAATTCCAGGAGACCCTTTATCTAAGCTCTATACCGGGGATGAAGGATTCAATAATAGAAGGACTGAAAACTCCTGTTTCAGATTGTTCACAGGATATTGAGTGGTGAACTATAAACTGGTATACACAAATCAGGCCCTCAGAGATGCGAAAAAACTGAATAAATCAGGATTAAAAGAAAAGGCTCAGAAAATTATTTCCATACTGTCAGAAAATCCATATTTGACACCTCCTCCTTATGAAAAGCTTATTGGCGAGTTATCAGGAGCTTATTCCCGCAGAATTAACATTCAACACCGTATTGTATATCAGATTATTGAACCCGAAAAAACAGTTAAAATAATCAGGATGTGGACTCATTATGAATAATCCGGCAGAACTTTATATTCAGCTGAAAAAATCTTCCTTAATTCAGTAAAATATTTGCATCTCCATAAGAAATAATTATTATCTATTCTGATGGAGAAAAAATATGAAAAGAATTGATGCTTTTGCGCGCAGACTTGCCAGAGAGATATTATCCTGGACCGCTGATGGAATAATTACTGAAGATCAGAAAAACAAAATCCTTTCACTATATTTGCCTGCAGAACCTGGAGGATCTGCACATGCAAAAGGGAAAAAGGAAATACACCTCCCCTATGTTATAGCAGCGCTTGCCGCTATATGCCTCGGAATCGGGCTAATTATCTTCTATGCCTCAAACTGGCGCAAAATGCCCCCTTCCCTTAAACTTGCACAGGTATTTCTGCTTATAATATCCTCCTATGGTACAGCCTGGTATTTTAAGCTTAAGGGTGAAAACTTTGCAGGGAAAATTTTCCTTAACCTTGGCATGATTACATTCGGTATAGGGATTATGCTTGTTGCACAGATTTACCACATAAGCTCACACCCCACTAACGGAATCATGGCATGGGCAATAGGCACACTTGCTGTTGCAGCACTCATGAAAGAACGGACAGGTCTCTATCTGGCAGGTACACTCTTCTTTATATGGAATGCCTGGGAGGTTTTTGAATACGGAAACCCTGCATATTTTTATATTGTACCTGTTATTGTAATCGGATTACTTTTTTATAACATCCGGGACAAATTCGGCATGGTAATAACAGCACTGCTCTGGGCATGGTATTATCTGCAGGTGAACATTTACTGGATAACAGAGGCAGGATCAGGTGAAGAGAATCGCACTGTTGTTTTTCTTCTATCATTTTTTGCACTGGGAATCCTTCACATAGTACTTGGAAGACTTTTAAGATTTAATGAAACACTACGGGGCGGCGGCTATGTTTTATCTGCCGGAGGGTGGTTTGCCTTTATGCTCCCCATACTATTCCTCTCCTGGCCCTTTGATATAAAAAGCGCTCCCCTGCCTGCGGCATTTTCATCTGAAGCAGCTCTCCAGTCATGGGAATATCTTGTTATGCTTTTAATTGCAGGTGCATTGATTTTTCTTTTAAGGCAGATGCAGGAGCCTGTGAAATTTTATATCCCCCTATTCTTTTTTGCTGTTGTGTTCTTTTTTGTTCCCCCTTCTGTAATTTCCGCGCGCATGATATCCATGCACTCTGCAATCATTATCCTTTCCGGTGCTCTTCTCTATTTATCCTTTACAGAAAAAGGGGACTGGGGCTTTGAACGGGCATTCTCATTTGTATTTGTTATTCTATTTCTCTTTGTTAAATGGTTCGGATTTTTAATTTACTCCAATATTGACCATAAGTACAGAATAATATACCTGGCAGGATTTATTCTTTTTGCGGTTGTATGCTTTCTGATTAACAGGACAGTAAAATATCTCACTGATAAAGAGAGTAAAGGGTATGCATCTGCCCCGCTTGATATTCTATGTTCCATACTTGTGTGGATTACGCTTTATACTGCATCATTTAAAATAGAAAATCAGTCCTCCATATTTGAGGCAGATTCAATTGTTATTATTATGATTGTTCTTTTCGCAGCATTTGCCCTGATTCTTTACTCCTTTCTTCTTTCAGCAATAAAGGAGAAACGGCTTATCATATACCTGTCAATGGCCATGTTTGTTTTTTCAGGAATTACAATTTTTATATCAGGGCCTGATGTCTCATGGATTATCTACTCCCTTGTGTTTAACCTGCTGCTTCTTCTGGCATCGGGTGCGGGGATCTGGTACAGCACAGCTATCCAGTCCAGGGTGCTCCTTAATTTTTCAATAGCTGCATTTGTTATGCATATAGGCACCAGGTATTTTGACCTTTTCTGGGATATGCTTTCAGGATCGCTCCTTTTTATTATTACAGGGATTATAGGACTGTTGGGAGGTTATGTGCTTGAAAAGAAAAGGAGGCAGATGATTTCCATTATGGAGAGGGATAAAAAATCTTCTCATGCAGGGGAGGAAAAATAAAATGAAAAAATACCAGAAAATAATGCTCCCCATACTTGTTGCAGCACAGATAATGGCACTTGTTTTTATGATAGCAAAACAGGAGAATATAATAAGCAGCGGAACAAAGGTACTGCTTAAATGCGAGCCTGTTGATCCGAGAAGCCTTTTCAGCGGAGATTATGTTATTCTTAACTATACCATTTCTTCAATTAATCCCGGATCGGTTAAGGTATTCGGCGATAAGGATTTCAAAAGGCACGACTATATTTTTGTGGGACTTGAAAAAACCCGGAATGCAGAGATTTATCAGGCTGTTGCTGTTTCAGAAAATATAAAGGACCTCCAGGGGAAATACCCTGCAGTGATTAAAGGCAGGGTTAAAAACTCATGGAACAGGATTAATATCAAATATGGTGTGGAGTCCTACTTTGTTCCCCAGGGCGAGGGGCTTGTTATTGAAAAGGATCTGGAAAATGTTACTGTTGAGGTTTCTGTAACTGATAAGGGTGAAAGCGCCATTACCAGGCTTTTTATGAATGGCAAGGAAGTGAAGTTTTACTGAGGGAAAAATAATCAGAAGATTTATATTGACGAAATAACATATATACAATAGATTCTATATATGTTAACAAAATACGAAATAAAACATAAAATCAAGGAGAACTCACACCTCCTTAAAGAGTACCATGTGAGCCGTATAGGTCTATTCGGCTCACACATCAATGGCAATGCTTCTGAAAATAGCGACATCGACCTGCTTGTGGATTTTTCTGAAACTATTTCTCTCTTCCAGTATGTGCATCTCTCCGATTCACTGACTGACTGCCTTAATCATAAAGTTGATCTTGTAGCAGTTGACGGTATAAAACCCGGGATTCAGAAAACGATTATTGATCAGGTTGAATGGATTGAGGAATTATAAGCTGTACATTGATGATATTATTGAATCCATTGAAAAGATTCTGGCCTACACAAAGAATTATAGTTATAGCCAATTTATTGAAGACTCCAGAACATACGAATCTGTTTTACTCAATCTTTTCGTTATTGGAGAAGCCGCAAATAAAATCCCGGATGATATTCAGGAAAAATATCCTGTGATTGACTGGCGCGGAATAACAGGTATGAGAAATATTATTGCTCATGGTTATTTTAATATAAAGCCGGATATTGTATGGAAAACTGTCCAGGAGGACATTCCTGAACTTTTACTGTTGATAAAGAGAATCAATTAATATCCTTTTCCCGGTAAACTGCAGCCGGTTTTGTATCTCATCCAGCAGATTTGGCAGGCCCCCATCCCGCCAGCCAGGCAGGCTCAAATCATAACTTCTGTCACCCGAGCTATCTTCTTATACTAATCGAACATTTTCTAAACATAAAAACCAGCAGATCAGCACAATGTTTTCATTATAATTTTACTATAAAACTTCCAATTAATCAATGATTTATTGACATATAAATATTTAAATGTAATTATTGGTT
>CAYYKZ010000295.1:0-3903 GCA_964468455.1 uncultured Leptospirales bacterium
ATCTTTTATCATACACCAGACCATTATAAAAAAAGAGTGGCCCCGCCACTCTCACAGCCGTCATTATCAGATAAGCAGTTTTTTTTTCAAGTGTTTTTTATATTCTCAGCTTAATCAGGTCCTTAATTTTCATATCTCTGAAACCGGCGCCTTTTTCACCTGTATATGCGTCAATATCAATATAAGGCTTCAGATTAAGGTCCATATTCCCATAGGCGACAGACTCTATATGCTCCCATGCTTCAGCTGTTTTATCAACCACACTTTTTATAAGCTGCAGGACAGATTCATACCTCAATCCTTTCTGCCCTGCCGGATACTGCCATTTACCCTGATGGATATTCAAAGCATCAACATCCACTCTCTTAAATCCAGGGTATCTTACAAAAAAATCTGAATAAAGAAAGGGGTAATCATTAATCCTGTCTAAAAAACCTTTAAGCCTCTGATTTTCAGTTCTTTTAAGACTGTAGCAGAGCTTTATATTTGCCGGAATTCTATCCAGTCCGGGAACATAACCGATAGAACCTGTAATATTTTCCCCGTATAAACCTTTAAAATTCTCCCGAAAAATGGCTTCATCAAAATCTTTTAATGACTGAAGTATAAGAACCTTTACAGAGGGCATAAGCAGCGAACGCCTTCCCTTCATAATAACAGGAAGCATTTCATCAATCCCTGGATTTTCCTCACCTTCATCCTTATAAAGAAAATAATTATCAATATTATACTGGAAAAGAAGATTTGCTTTTCTGGAATTAATTATATCCTTTCTGGTCCAGGCAGATGGGAAACCGGAACAATAAAAAACATAGGGGTGAATAATAGAATCAGCTATTATGTGGGAAACATAGCCCATAATAAAAGCTCTCTGTGCAGATGACCATTCATTTCGGCTGTCTTTATAATTCTTAATTCTATCAATCATTTTGTCTGCAAAAATGGCTCCGTCATTAACATGAAGAGCGAATGAAATATTATTACCGTAATTTCTTCCTTTATATCTGAAGTTCATATAATCAAAAATGTTAGGACCAATACTGCCGAAAAGTCCCGCTTTCATATGTTCAGGAGAATTAAAAAGAGAAACAATTGATTTTGCAAGATAGGAGGAGCTGCTTTTTTTTGATACAGATCCCAGTACTCTTTTAAAAATCACATTATGGGTATAAATTCCGGGCATTTACCAACCTCTGCCAAATATTGAAGAACAGGTATAAGATATTCCAAAAGGAAATAAAGTGTCAAATAGAATAAATTCACAATTTTCAGTTCTATTCAGTATTTCTCGGGATAATTAATCATTCTCTTCAGACTTAAATTTAGAGGAAAAAATGACTGTTATTGAATATTATAAATGCTTAATGCAGGCCGGATAAACAGATATGAGCTTCTATTAAAAAATTATACTTGAGAAATTAATAAGCTCTAATATAAATATACACAACTACTGACAAGGATTATTAAAAAATGAACTACACAGTACATCCTCTTCTTAACGGATTCTTTACTGTTGCATTCGGCAGTGACGATAATATTAAATTCCCCAAAGTTGAAAATATACCAAGCTTTTCCTTCCTTATTATAGACGAAAATAATATCCCTATGCTGGTTGATACAGGATTTGATATAAATCATATTCCAGGGCCTGATTCCAGAGGCATAAAAAAAGAAGAACATCACCTGGAATATAATTTAAATAAATACGGTTTTACGCCGGAAGATATCAAAACCGTTATCCAGACTCACCTGCACTGGGACCATGCTGCAAATATAAGTCTTTTCACTAAAGCGGAAATATTTGTGCAGAAATCCGAGATGGAAGGGCTCTTTAATTTAAGAGAAAATGAGGAAACATCCTTTGCACCTTTCCACTGGATAGATTCATTAGAGAGATTCTGTCTGGTGGATGGGGATTGCGAAATAAAGCCGGGCATTAACATAATAATGTCATCCGGCCATACTGAGGGGCATCAGTCTGTACAAATCAACACTGAAGATAAAACTGTATTACTTATCGGTGACTCCCCCTTTACATATGAATGGCTCTGGACCCTTGTTTCTGATGAACTCTGGCAGCGTTTCAGATCCGGGGAGGGGAAACGGTTTTTCTGGCAGGATAAACTTACCGGCAGAATAAATCAATGGCTTAAAGACCAGACAATTTATAAATGCCCCGGTAATAACATCAATAACAGTAACAAAGAAATAATAAATATTTTTTCACATGACCCGGGTCTGATTGGTAAAGAAACAATTTAGCTGCCTGAAACCAGAAATTAATTATTTAATTCTTCAGCTATTTGCTCTCCTGCTTCTCCATGTCATCAACATAAAAGCTTAACACCGGTTTTTTTGCAAAGCGGACAACCTTTTCACAGTTATTCTGGTGAATCACATGACTTATTCCCTTGCGTACATGGTGACCCATAACTACAACATCAACATCAAGCTCTTCAGCCTTTGCATTTATTTTAACGCTCGGCTCTCCTACATCTATAATAAGGTCAATATTTTCATAATCTCCTGCAACTTTCGCGATATAGCTATTCATAAGGTCAAGTGTTTCCTTAACAGCACTATCTCTGAAATCCTCCCACAGTTTATAAGCATCATAATAAAAATTAAGCTTAGGCATTTCTGTAATTACATGCATAACATAAACTTCCGCCTCAAACTGACGTGCAATTTCGATGGCCTTTGCAAGCACAGCTTTTGGCTGTTCTGTAAAGCCCAGGGCTACAAGCATCTTCATACCCTTTTTAAACATAACTGACCCCCTGAATAATAATGACACATATAAATATCTATAATATAACTTAATATAAATCTACCAATTTTATTATGTAAGAGAAATATTTTTTCATTTTTTTGCAGCCTTCACCAGCACACTACTGCAAATATGCTCTTTAATATCGATTAACAAGCAACTGCTCAGCTATGCTCAGATTCCCGGATGATATCACTACATTCAATTATTCCATCTCATCAGCATTAAACTTGAGAAATAATCCCATGTTTAAAATAGACACTGTTTAGAAATAAGATATTTACCGTAGAACTTTTATAAAAATTCAAAAAAAATTTCCCAAAGCAAAAAAAATTCAAAAAAAAACGCCCTTGAAACGTATATATTATGACCGCAATTGTACACCTGCAGCTGTTCCAGTGCTTCAGCCTATGTGCTCTTCCGGTCAGAAAAATTAAAAACAATTAATAATTTTAAGGAGACGTTTTCTATGAAAAAGTTTTTTTATTCTATGATGATTTTTTCCCTTTTCATCATAACAACCACCTCTCTATCAGCTCGCGAAATTGAGTCAAAATTCTTCGTTGGCGGCACATTCGATATCGGTTTTTCCTGGCCGGGAGGCGAATTACCTTATGACTGGGATGCATATCCTACCAAAGGTAGTGCATTGGGGATTAACGGCGGTTATATGATTACCAACACCCTGGCATTTACTGGGGGAATTGAATATGCAAGTAAACCTTACGAACTTGATGACGATATTGGTGATACATGGACTATAACAGCGAAATATATCGATTACCAGATGGGCTTGAAGGCTATTTATAATATACTCACTCTTGAAGCCGGGCTTTTTTATGGCGTGCCCACCGGTGACTGGGATCTCGAATTTGAAGGAACTAAAGTAGGTACTTATAAAAGTTCTGTGAAAAGCAATGAAATAGGCTCCTATTTCGGCATTGGTGCTCTAATCGATTTAACAGAATCTCTTTCATTAGAGCTCGGAACAAGATATGCCGGCGCACATACTGATTCATTTGATAATGATGCAGGGTTTAAACTCCGTTCCAGATTTTTATCAGCAAGAGCAGGTTTAGTATATTTCATTTAAAACAGTAGTAAATAAATACATCAAGCAAAGAAAATCAAAC
>CAYYKZ010000296.1:0-3901 GCA_964468455.1 uncultured Leptospirales bacterium
ATGCCTGAACAATGAATTGGGCAGGTGAAAAACACTATATTGCGAAAATAATTTTTTTTAATCCGGTTTTAATGCAAATTTTTTCTGTTTTTTTTGACAATTCCCTGTTTTTGTTTTAATTTAATAAACAAACTTACATACTAAGATATTATTAGTAAAAATAAGTCAGTAATCAATTTTATACATTTATCAGGTACAATAGTACCAGATTCAGTTGCAGGAGTTTGCCCTGAAATTTTTATTTCAAGGCAGATCAGGTGAATTATAATAAAAAATTAAGAAAATGGCAGGTGCTGAATGAATGGTAAAACCGGTGTTGTTTCCAATGACGTAAAAAAGTGTGTTGATCAGGTGATCAGACATGTGGGTAAGGATATTAAGCTTGGTATGACCCTTGCCCTGGGTAAGCCATACTATATTGCCAATGAATTTTACAGACGGGCAAAGGAGGATCCGGAGATGAAGCTGGCTATCATTACAGCTCTTCCTCTGGAAAAACCTAAAGGGCATAGCGAGCTTGAAAAGAGATTCCTTAAACCTATTGCAGAAAGGGTTTTTGATGGCGTTCCGGAGTTTGATTTTATGCTCGACTTACGGGAGGGGAAACTTGCTCCAAATGTTAACATCTATGAATTTTTCTGCAAGGCAGGGGCGAATCTTAATACTCCTCATTACCAGAGACATCATTTTTCCTCCAACTATACACACTGCTGCAGAGATGCCATGGATTATGGGACAAATGTTTTTGCCCAGCTTATTGCTCATAAAAAAATAAAAGGCAAAGAAATGTACTCCATGGCCTGTAATACTGATATATGTATTGAAGCAGTAGCTTCGTTAAAAGCGAAACGTGCAGAGGGTGAAAAAGTTGCTATTATTGCTGAGGCAAATTCCAATATGCCCTTTATGTATGGAGACGCTGTAGTTGGACCCGATACCTATGATATAATATTGAAGGGAGAGGAATTTGATCATCCCCTTTTCGGGCCTCCCAAGGATCCGGTTGCACCTGCTGATCATATGATAGGAATGAATGTGAGTACACTTGTCCGCGACGGAGGGACAATCCAGGTCGGTATAGGAGCTCTTGGTGATGCCATTGTTGCCGGGCTGGTAATGAGAAACGAACACCACGATGTCTACCAGGAGGTTCTTGAAAAGGCAGGAGTATATGATAGATATGGCGAGCTCATTGACAAATGGGGAGACACCGGCCATTTTAAACAGGGGCTTTACGGTTCTTCAGAAATGTTTGTTGATGCTTTTATGCAGATGTATAAAAGTAAAATTCTTAAAAGAAAAGTTTTCGACAGTATTCCTCTTATGCAGCTGATAAATAAAGGGGAACTTTCTGCAGATAAAATTCCCGTAAACATAATTGATAAACTTATAAATATAAAAGCCATTCATTCAAAGCTGACTGAAGAGGATTTTAAATTTCTGACAGAGTTCGGCATACTTAAGGATGGACTCAAGTATACCAAAAACGCTATAAAAGACGGCAAGGACAGCTATCCGCTAGATCTTGGCAATAAGGCTAACCTGACAAAAATCAGAAAAATCCTGGGTAAAGAACTTAAAGGAGGGAAGGTTATCCTTGGAGCATTTTTTGTAGGACCCAAGGCTTTTTATCAGGCACTGAATGATATGAGTGAAGAGGAAAGAATGCTTTTCGGCATGTCAGGTGTTGAAAAGGTTAACCAGCTTTACGGCGGTGAGGAATTGCGGGCTCTTCAGAGAAAGGATGCCAGATTTATCAATACAGGTATGACCGCAACTATTCTGGGATCAGTCGCCTCTGACCAGCTGCAGGACGGACGGGTTGTAAGCGGAATAGGCGGGCAGTACAATTTTGTTTCTATGGCCCACGCTCTTCCCGATGCCAGGCTTATTATGATGATTAAAAGTACCAAAGGAGCAGGGAAGTCACTGAAGTCCAATATTGTATTTAATTACGGGCACTGTTCAATACCAAGGCACTTAAGGGATATAATTGTAACAGAATACGGGATTGCTGATGTACGGGGGAAACCGGATGAAGAAATAATTATGGAAATGCTGAATGTTGCTGATTCAAGATTCCAGAAAGAGCTTCTTGCGCAGGCAAAAAAGGCAAAAAAAATAAGGGACGACTATGAAATTCCTGAGCAGTACAGAAACAATTATCCGGAAAAAGTATTGAAGCTCCTTAAGCCTTACCAGGATGAGGGATATTTTCAGGCATTCCCATTCGGCACAGATCTTCTGCCTGATGATGTAGCCCTGGGCGGTTCATTAAAGGCTATGAAGGCCCTTGCAGGCGGATATCCTTTAAAACTTGTTGGAGGCCTGTTGTTAGAGTTAATAAGGCCTATTCCTAAATCGGCAGCAAGACATATTGAGAGGATGAAACTCGAAAACCCCTCTTCCCTTAAAGAAAAACTGCTGCGTAAAATGGTGGTATTTGCTTTAAGAAATAATAAGAGGCTTTAATAGACTTTCTATAAGGGGGCGGAATGATTGTTGCCGCCCCTTTAAAAAGGTAATTAATATAAAAAGGGCAAATTACTTTGCCCTTTCTTTTTTTAGCGGGAGAGGGACTCGAACCCCCCACACCACGGATATGAGCCGTGTGCTCTAACCTACTGAGCTACCCCGCCGTTGTATGGTTAATTAGCGCGGCCAGGATTTGAACCTGGGACCTTTGGGTTATGAGCCCAACGAGCTACCAGCTGCTCCACCGCGCGATCTGAATGCAAACTAATTAAAGAGGGCATATGTGTCAACATATTTTATCAATTTATTTCATTTTCCCTCTTTTATTTATTTGACCTGCCTGTAATTTTATTCTATGTAAGTTCCTGTAGCCTGCCGGGATTTCCCGGCAAATATTTTATGAATTCTAATGCTTAGGCCTGATTATTTATAAGGTTTCTGCTGAATGAAACCGTTCTGTTTTGTTAATTTATGAGGTATAATAGAATCAGTTCCTTGAATTTTTAATTTCAGGGTTAAGGGGGCATAATGTTTAATCCTTTAAAATATTTAAAAAACCGGTCTGTTGGACTGGTGCTTGGAAGCGGGGGTGCCAAAGGGCTTTCTCATATATCTGTAATTGAATATCTTGGCAGTATGGGGATCCCCATTGATATGATAGCAGGTTCAAGTATCGGGGCTGTTATTGGAAGTATTTACTGCTGCGGCAAACTGAACGAATTTAAGGAAGATATGCTTGCTTTTTCAAAAAAGGATATGCTTTCATATTTTGATATTACCCTTCCCAGGTCAGGACTTATTAAAGGAAAGGGATTTACTAATCTTATGACAAAGTATATACCTCCGGAAAAAAGGATTGAGGATTTAGAAATTCCTCTTGCCATAGTGGCAACCGATTATTTTACAGGCCGGCCTGTAGTTTTTAAAACCGGCAGTATTCTTGATGCCTTAAGAGCGAGTGTTTCAATACCCGGTATTCTTGTTCCTGTTGCATATAATGATTCCTTTCTTCTTGACGGGGGAGTGGCAAGGCCTTTGCCGGTTGATGTTGTTAAAGAAATGGGGGCAGGCCTGGTTATTGCTGTTAACCTCCATCCTGTGAAAAAGAAAAAGACCTTCAAAGAGAGAGTTAAAATCATTAAAGATAAACCGGAGGAATCGGAAAAAAAAGATTCAGTTAAAGTTGTGAAATATGGAGAGAAAATATTAATTCCCGTTGAAAGGAAAATTTCGGGATGGTATTCCAGCATTGAGCAGTGGCTCGGTTCCGATAAATCAGGAAACGCTGTTTCTTTCCCCAGTATTTTCGAAATTCTTTCCCAGAGCATTGATATAATGAGTAACATTAATACAGAACGTACTCTCAATCATCATAAACCGGCTGTAATAATTGAGCCTGACCTTCTTCATGTGGGGACTCTCGATT
>CAYYKZ010000297.1:0-3881 GCA_964468455.1 uncultured Leptospirales bacterium
CAATTCAGAACTACAGGTATGATGTTACAAGGGCTTATTTAAACGGGCTTAATGACGGTTTTACCTATTTCCATATAAGGGCAATTGACGGTGCAGGAAATATGAGCCGAACTGTTCACTACAGGATTCAGGTGAGTGCCAATCCTCTGGCAATGCCCCTTGTAGTTTCACCTACTCATCCGGAAAATGATAAATCCATGTCCAGGGATGCTGTTTTCAGGTGGGTGGTAAATGATTCAAGAAGGCTTAAGGGCTTTTTATACAGCCTGGAAAAGGACAGAAGCCGGAAACCGGATAAGCTGATTCAGGATTTCAGCATTGACTTTGATAATCTGGAAAAGGGGGTTTACTTTTTTAATATTGCAGCAGTAAGTAAAACCGACCAGGTCAGCAGGGTTACAACCTACAGTTTTATTGTGGGGGATGAGGCTGAGTTTGATGGCCAGTATATGAAAGATCTTGCAGACAAAGATTTTGATATGACAGATAAAAAGGGGAAGTTCAGGCCTGCAAAGCCTTACCTGGAAGTAAGTTTCCCCTTTGCTGAAAAAGGAGTTTTTAATCAAAACAGTTTCACTGGAATAATCAGGCCGGTAAATATAAGAAGAGATCTTGTTGAAGGATACTCTCTTGTTCTTGGCGCTGATAAAAAAATACCGGTTAACAGAATTAATCATAATCAGGATACAGTTAAGTTCTCTGACCTCAAAAATGGAGACTATGTTTTTGGAATTAAAGCAAGGTATTACAGAATTATAGGCGGCAGAAAGCAGTATTTCTGGACAGAACCGGTTTTTATTCCTTTTACTATAAATTTTATCCCTGTAGATACTCCTCTTGACAGGTTTTACGCTGAAATTGCTGAAAAGTTAAAAGAGAGAAAAACCGCAGCAGTTCCAATTGTTATTATTTTATTTATTGCACTTGTAATATGGGGATTCGGCTTTAAACTTATTTTTTATATTAAACTTTTAAATTACAGGATTAAACTACTTTTCCCCGGATAACCCTCCTATTATTTTCTTTGACATAACAGCCTCAGGTATTATATATGCAGTAATGAATAATTACAGTTTTTAATACCTGTGACGTCTCTGGTTAAGATATTAAAATATTTTACATGTAATAATATTTAAGAAATGATAGCTGATTGTTATCTATGTAAGCATTACTTTATCTGCTATTGATATTGAATTTTTATTAAGGGAAAGCTATGAAAAAGATTAATCTATTGTATATACTGGCTCTTTTAATTATTACCGGGTGTTCACCCCTGGATAAGGTAAAATGGGGGAGTGTAGACCTTTTTGGTAACGAAATAACTGTTAGAAAAATAACAACATCTATTGCAGGAAGAACAGGTACAGTAAATTGGGCATATGGTGAAAATTTAAATAGTGATGGTACGGATTTGGTTATTGCTACAATCAGAAGGGGAAATGATGAGTCAATGCTTCATTTTATGTATGACAGCAGAAACAGTGAGTGCAGGCTGGTCACTTTTGAAAAAAATGGCGAAGCTGTTTCACCATTTATGATTTATAAACATCTTGGGAAAAACAGATAAATGAATTTTTTTATTTTATGAGCGGGCGAAGGGGCTCGAACCCTCGACGTCCAGCTTGGGAAGCTGACATTCTACCACTGAATTACGCCCGCAATAGAACCAGTTAAAATGATATATATCAATATATCAATTCTTTTTAGGATTTTGTCTGATAAATTTTTCAGAATCATTATTAGTGAAATCATTTTCAAAAAACTACAATCAAAAAAACCGGTTTTTCATAACAAAACCGTGTTATTGTAGTCACAATTATCAGGGGTCAGAGCATTGATAAAGAATGAGAATTTATAAAGATTAATTGCAGTTTATTGATAATAAAAAACTGTACTAATTTTGTGATTCATTATTATATAAGAGTGTTACGATAATTAAATAATAGGAATATATTGAACTGTAATGCCGGGTATTTACAATTAGCTGCTGTTTCCGGCTACAGAAAAATAAGATTATTTTTGTTTTTAAAATAAATGAATAAGAATAACAATGGGAATATCAGCTAAAATAAAACATCTTTCTGTTATTGGCATTTTTTTTATATTGGCTCTGGTAAATCTTTATGCCCAGTCTGTAAAAAATATGGATGATGAAGCCCAGAAGCATTTTGAAAACAAAGAGTTTTCAAAAGCCGTTGGCCTGTGGCTTAATATTCTTGATCTTGACCCTGAAAACGCTGAAATTCAGAGAAAAATTGAAATGCTCTATGATATGAAGCAGCGGAAGGATATTGAGCTTGAAAAGGCAAAGTTTAACTTTCGTGTGGCGCGCAGGGATCTTATAAAGAACAGGGATGATAATATTTCTTTAAAAGAGGCCCAGTCCAATCTTAATGAATCACGGGAAAAAGCTTCTATAGCTTTTGAAAGCTTTATTATTGCCTACAGGATAGATCCAAAAGATCCGGAAATGCAGCTTTTGCGTGATGAAATGGAGAAGCTTGAAAAGTATATAGTATCTGAAGATACCAGGCTTAAGGTTACAATAGCACAAAGAGAAAAAGCTGAAGCGCTTAAAGCACTGGCAATAGCAGCAATGGATGAAAGAAGATACAAGGATTCGCTTGGCCACTGGGAGGAAATTCTTACTTTTCTGCCGCAGAATATTGAGGCAATTGAGGGGAAAAGACAGGCAGAGCTTGCGATTGAAAATGCAATAAAGTATGAAAGTATAAGGAGATACATGGCTAGCGGTGTAGCTTTTTTTAATCAGAATGAATTTAACCTGGCAAGGCAGGAATTCATTAATGTGCTTCAGCTTGACCCTGCAAATACTGCAGCAGATGAATACATTGGGAGAATAGATGAAAGACTCAATGAAAAGAGGCGTCTTGAGCAGAGGATGCGTCAGGCTGAAGTTTTCTATGCTTCAGGTATTAATAATATAAGAGATAATAATTTCAATGAAGCCAGGGATGATTTTGAAAATGCCATAGCCCTTGTTCCTGATTATAAAGATTCCAGAGCAAGACTTTTAAGCTTACCCGGACTGCGGAGGGAATTTGAACGGCGCGAAAGAGAAAGACGTTTACGCCTCATAGATACTGAGTTTCAGAATGGTTTAATTGCCTTAACACAGCAGCAGTATCAGGAAGCTATTTCGGCTTTTGAAAAGACATTAAATCTTGATCCGGAAAATCAGCTTGCAGCTGTATATATTCAGAGAGCTAAGGAAGCTCTAAAGCAGATTGAAGAGGAAATTGTTGATGACAATTCTCCATACTTTGACCTGGTAAATTCGCTTGTAGTATCAGGAGAAAAGCTTTTTAATGAAGGGAAATATGAGGAATCGAAAAAACGTTGGGAAAAGATTCTTGAGCTTTTCCCTAAAAATAGAAAAGCTACTGAATTTGTTTTAAAATGCGAAATGAAGCTTAACCCTGAAAGAAGGGAGACCTTCGCTCAAAGACTTGTGGGGGAAGGGAATGAACTTCTGGGGAAAAAGGAATTCCGGGACGCAAAAACTAAATTTGAACTTGTAAAATCATTTTATCCTGAATACCCTGATATTGAAAATCTCATAGCCAGGTCCGAGAGGGGAAGAGGCGCAACAGGCGGGGGAACAGTTTCTCTTGGCAGGGCTGACAGAAATGAAGTGGAACGCAGGTACAGGCTGGGCATGACATATTATCAGAGAGGTGGAGCGGCAAATCTTAACAGGGCTCTTACGGAACTCCGCTGGGTAGTTTCCAGGGATCCGGAAAATATAAAGGCAATTGTCGGTGTAAACAGAATAGAGGCCCAGCTGAGGTCCGGCACATCATCTGCCGCAGCTGTTTCTCAAAAAGGGCTTACTCCGGAACAGGAGGCTCTTGTCCGTA
>CAYYKZ010000298.1:0-3872 GCA_964468455.1 uncultured Leptospirales bacterium
GAAACACCAGAACAGAAACTGCTATGGATCTGAAATCCCTCCTGAAAATCCCGGCAGACAAAAGATAACCCAGTATCCCGTAAATAACTCCGCTTGCCCCTATATGAACAGAATTTCCTCTCCCAATAATCCAGGTTCCAGCCCCGCCCAGAATAGCGGTACCGGCCATAATGAAAAAAGTCTTCCCCCCTTCCAGATATATGAGAAATCCGGTTATAGCAAGAAGAACCGCTGTATTTGCAGTCAGATGGGAAAGACTCCCGTGTATAAAGGGCGAAAAAATAATACCAGGCAGCCCATGTATATGCCTCGGCACTATACCCAGGTTAGTTATTGGCGTGAATATGCCAAGAAAAAAAACGAGCCACAAAAACCCTATAAGATAGAGCAGATATTTAAAAGTAACAAAAAACCCTTTTCCCTTCATGGAGATGATATTTCAAAGAATATGCTCAAAGTCAATAAATTTATATTATTCAGGAAAGCCCCTCCATAACCCCTTCTAAAAGGGCAAGGGCATTTTCCCCCAGATCCGGAATATAATATCCACCCTCAAGGAGAAGGAAAATTTTTCCGCCGGTCTTTTCCCTGGCAAAATTCCCGGACATAACACCTATTTCCCTGTAATTATCTGTGGAAAGATTAGCGCCCCAGTCCTTTTCATACTGGTCAAAACCCGCTGATATCCCAATAATATCAGCTGCCCCTGTTTCATCCAGATAATCCTGTGTCTGGCTTATAAATGCTTCAGGTACAGAAGCCTGTATATTAATTACTTCCACAGTATCATCGTTTTTAAAAATTTCTTCAGTGCCGTCCCCGTAGTGAAGATCAATATCTAAAACAATACCCTTTTTTATCAGACCATCAGCCTTAAGCCTGCATAAAGCTATACCCATATTATTGAAAAAACAGAAACCCCAGTTATGGTCAGGATTGGCATGATGCCCTGGAGGGCGAATAACCGCAAAGGTCAAATACCCCTCAGATGCAAGCCTTGCCGCTTCAATAGCCCCCCCTGCGGAAAGTCGAGCCACATCATAACGAATGGGGTTATTCTTCTCCATATGCAGCAGTCCGGCAGAATGACACAAAAGAATATCTTCCTCAGAACAGGGCTGCGGCTCTACAATATCAAAACGGTCTTTCAGCTTATCCATAATAGAAATTACCCGGTCAGGTATTTCGCATGACGCTGTTGCGTAATAAAGAGTGTAATCCGGGTGATATATTATTCTTACCCTTTCATCTGAATAATTCATAAATCCCCCCTCTTTCTGATAATAATGGCAGCCGGGTAATTAAATTTATTACTTTAAAACAGTAATAATCTGAAAAATACGGGCTCCCATCACATATATTCATATTAATCTTATACAAAATTGTGATAATTACAACTTTTTCTCACATTCACACTGTTTAAGCACAAATTGTTTGACATTTTATCAAAAAATTTTTTTAATTATTACCATAACAAGTGTCAGTTTGCTGAATATATGGTTACTGCCAATATTAAAAAAAAAATAACAGCAAACCTGATATTGCCGGATTAAATATAAAAGATGCCAGGACAGCTTCTCATGCAATATGACAGGTGTGTCCTTGTTCACTGCGCATCAGGGGGGATTTTCATGAATATTACAGGTTATACTGATTCAAAATTTTTCCACAGGTATTCAGATAAGGATGCCTTTACTAAATCATTCGCAAAATTTCTTTTTCTTCTGTCAGGTTTTTTTATTCTTTTAATGACTGCAATTTTTTTTATAAATTTAAAAAAGCTGGGATTTATAAGCTCCTTTGCCACAAGCGGCACATCTTTCATTTCTGCGTCTTCAGCAATGATACTCATAGTTAAAGGGAAAGCAAGAGCTGCGGGCATTCTGCTCACCATATTTCAGACAATGATTATTTTTCTTGGCGGATACATGAGAACTCCTGAAATAGTACTGCTGACAATTGTGTATTTTGCCTTCCCCACAATTCTTCTTGCTGTGGTTTTCTCAGGCAGATGGATACACAGAACCGTTATAACGCTCCTCATTTCAGGGCTTGTCTATAATATGTACAGATTTAACATTAATTCTTTTGCCTTAACTCCGGAAAATATAAATGAAATGGTGCTGCGCGGAACAGTAATAGGAATATTTACATTTATTCTTCTTTACAGTATCGCACTTGTAACAATCCGTTCCCTTAATTTATCCCTTAAAATCAGCCGGGAAGAGACACAAAAGAGTAATGAAAAAAATGAATATATAATGGAAATTCTTAATACAATAGGAAGATCATACAAAGAACTTACAGATTCAATGAATGTTACAGACAGGGCAATGTCCAGCCTGTTCATGAACATCCAGACCGAGGCCGCGACAATAGAAGAGCTGGTAGCTTCGATTGAAGAAATATCATCAAGCACATCAAGTGTTGAAACAGCAACCATTGAACAGAACAGTTCGGTTAATGACTTAAGCGATAGTATTGGCTCCCTTTCAGCCCTTATTGATTCTCTTCAGGAATTCGGAACAGAGCTCCAGAATGAATTCATTTCAATAGCAAAAATGTCATCTGAAGGGAAAGGAGCATCTGCAGAGCTGAATGAGGTAAACAGAAAATCTCTTGAAAGCTCACAGAATATTGAAACAATCGCGGGGATAATAGATGATTTTTTTGACAGAATAAATCTTTTATCACTAAACGCGGCCATTGAAGCTGCCAGGGCAGGTGAACATGGCAGAGGCTTTGCTGTTGTTGCGGATGAAATAGGCAAACTCGCTGACAACTCATCAAGTGAGCTTAAAAAAATTAAAGACCTTATTGAAAAAAGCAGAAAGGATGTTGAGTCTTCAAATTCGCTGATTGAAAAAATTGTACAGTTCATGGAATCATTAAACAACTCCCTCAAGTCAGTGCAGTTCAAGGCCAGAGATACAATGGAAATAATCTCGAACCAGAAAAACATACAGGGAGATATGATTACCCGGAATAAAAATGTTTTTGAAAAATCGGAATTCATTAAAGACGCTTCATATGAGCAATCCATAGCCATACAGGAGATAGCGAAATCTATTGAAAATACAAATTCACTTGTACAGGGGAACACTCAAAGCGCAGAATCATTGAAAATGAGCAATGATAAAATGAAAACCATTGCCAATGAGCTTAAAGAGATTATCGATAAAAATTCATAGCGTTAGTTCCTTAATCCGGGAGCCTGGAGATTAAAAGAGTCAGTATTAAAATTTAAGACCGCCTTTTTTATGAAGGCTCCTGAACAAGGCGGGGATTACACTCCCCCATTTCCCTTAAAATCATTTTAGCCTCCGCCTCATCAAGTCCCATACCGAAATTTACAGTTTTAGCGCCATAGTCAAATGCAAGGAGTCCGCCGCTTATCCCCCAGAACTCCATACCTGAAGATTTATTCCAAATTGATGCTGCGGGTGAAGCAATCCTTAAAGAAGATACATTATGGATATGATATTTTTTTCTTCTTGTCCATACAGGAGTTTTCTTTGAAATATCCAATGAATTACCTGATACTGCTATCTGCTCCACACCCCGCACCTGCCAAAGCCAGGTGTATATTGCAAAAGCACCTCCAACTGTCCATCCGGCAAGCCATACAATGAGAAAAGCGCCGCCAAAAGCTCCGGCCCCTTTTCCAATAATATCCTCCATTCCGCCCTGCATAAATTCAAATATTCCCGCTCCCAGAATTCCTAAAACAGTAATCTCTCCCATAGCCCACCCCATGAGCCAGAAACCGAGAAAAATAATTACAAACCAGTTTTTTCTTGATGGTATGGAAAAAATCATTCCAGTAGGGGTTCTCTCCACTGAGTAGCGGGGTTTCCCCGGTTGTTCATAGG
>CAYYKZ010000299.1:0-3855 GCA_964468455.1 uncultured Leptospirales bacterium
TAAGTTTTCCTCTTCGCAGGTCTACATTAAGAATAGACTTAAAAACTACACTTGCGGCTTCCAGAAAGGGATTGATGTACTCTGCATTTATGCTCATTCTATTGAAGCTCCTTATGTTGATATGTTTTCAAAGTATATTTTTTTCAGGATTATATCAATCAGTTTTTAAATTTTTTATTACTTTTGACTTTTCGCTTAGACTTTTTACAAGATTTCTAGTAATCATGTTAATTGACGCATAGGCAAGATTGTTTTTTAATTTTCCTTCAGCATCAGGATTGTCGATTTGAGCTGGAACAAATCTTTCAATCGGTGTAAAAATATATAGCCCGGTTTTACTTGTAATTACCGGAGATGATGAATTGATAGGCATTACCATAAGAGTATCAATGAAAATTCTGGAATTCCCGATAGTATTTGCAGCGTTATTGTCACCATTTGCCACTTTTATTTTTTCACCTATTTTAAAGGTTTCACTGGTTGTAATTTTTCCTTTAAGAATAGAAGCTGCGGTATTAAAAGATGCTCCATTTCCGACAGCTTCATTTACCTTAGATGCAATATTTTCTTTTATTGATTCAAGTTTTTTATCCATCAGCTCGTTTCTAATTCTTTCTCTGTCTGTCTCAGGGTCGGTAATTTCAACATTGTTGTTCTGGATCTCCTGATCAATCTCTTCTTCAGTTACGTTGATATCCCTGGCAAAGTTCTTTTTTATTTCCTCTGGAGTCAAATGGGCTAATCTTATTTTTAATCTGGAGTTATCAGCCATATGTTTTGCCTGAATATCCTCTGAGGGGACAGCCGCTCCTGTTGAAACAAGAAATCTGAAATCGGAAATAGTCATATCCTTGGTTATAAGCCTGTTGAATTCATCAAAGTTCATTCTGTTGCTGTTAAGCACCATCTGGAATATTTTAGGGTCATATTGACCGGTTCCAGGATTCTTGAAATCGGGAGAATTTTTAATATAACGGGAAACACGGTCTTCTGTTACCCTTATTCCTAGTTTTTCTGCTTCCTGAAGAAGCAGGATCTCCATTACATAGTTATCAAGAATAAAGCTGTCCATTTTCTGGTTTTTAAACTGAGCGAACTTTGTGTCCCTGTATCTTAAGTAGTCAAGGGTATGAATTTTTTTTCCGTTTACTACAGCGATTGTTCCGGGATCCATACCTCCGCAGTTGAGGCCTATATCGGGCATGCCGAAGGATAGTATTATTATAAGCAGGAAAAAACCTATTAATAAATATCCGGTAATTTGTACTATTGGATTTTCAGATTTGCGCATTTTTAACCTTCTTGAAATATAAAATAGTCTTTGAATAGTGTTTTATTAGTCTTAATTATTACGCGAGTGTTTTAAAACGGAAATTTTAGAGAATTTATTTTTCAGGCTTTTCCGCTTCGTCAACCAGCATTACTGGTATCCCGTCTTTTACAGGGTATCTTAAACCGCACCCCACGCAGATTATTTTTTCGTCCCGCATATTGTATTCAACGTCACCTTTACAGGCAGGGCATGCAAGGATTTCCAGCATCTTTGTGTCTATCATTACAAATCTCCAGGAATTATATATAATTGCGACAGGTTTTATTGTTTGAAAAAATTAAAAAATAACTGCATAACCTGCTTAATTATATAGTTATCTAGTAACAGCATCGTCTGTGAGTCAATCAAAATAATTATTAACATCAAGGCAAAAAATAATATCTCTTTTAATAAAATTTTCAAAAAAAAAGGACATAAATTCGTATAAATATTACAGGAGAGTTTATTTTTTCTCATTGACTATAATCAGCATGGAATCTGTTTTATTTAATAATCTAACCGGAATAAAAAGAATAATATAACAGGATAAAAATTATGAAAAAAGGAATAATATTATTAAGCGGCGGACTTGATTCAGCCACTACTGCTGCAATAGCCATAGATATGGGATTCAGCCTTTCTGCACTAACCTTTTATTACGGGCAGAGGCATGAAGTGGAAATAAAATTTGCTGAAAGACTTGCTGATTTTTTTAAAATTGAAAATCATGTTAAAGCATCTATCCCCACTGAAATATTCCGTTCTGCCTTAACCAGGGAGTGGGGGATTGAGGTGCCTAAAAACAGGGATATTGACGCAGATGAAATACCTGACACATATGTGCCTGCCAGGAATATTCTTTTTCTCTCCTATGCCCTTGCTTATGCGGAATCTTCAGGGGCAAATGATATTTTTATTGGAGCAAATGCTGTTGATTACAGCGGATATCCGGATTGCAGGCCTGAATTTTTTGAAGCTTTTAAAGTAATGGCGGATAGAGGTACAAAATCGGGAGCAGAAGGGAAGGGGTTTACTATACATACTCCGATTATTGATATGACAAAACCTGAGATTATTCAAGAGGGAACCAGGCTGGGAGTTGATTACTCTCTGACACACAGCTGTTATGATCCATCTGAAGAGGGTTTTTCATGCGGCAGCTGCGACAGCTGTATTTTGAGACATCAGGGATTTTTAAGGGCCGGTGTCCCGGATCCAACAAGGTATAAAAAATAAATATGTTTTCAGTCCTTGCTGATATAATTTTTCCATGCTTCTGTGTTTCCTGCGGGAGTTTTGTTATGTCATATGATCATAATATCTGCAGCAGGTGCAGATCCGGACTTGATATTATAAAGGACGGGTGCCCTGTATGCTGCGGTATAACAGTTAATGGAAAGTGTACCATCTGTGGGGATAGAAAATTTTATCCGGAAAAGAATTTTATTATTTTTGAATATAAAAATGCTGTTATGGATGCAGTTCAGGCACTCAAATTCAGGGGTATAAGGGGTGTTTATAGAGCTTTAGTCCCCTTTATGCTGGAAAAATTAAGGGAAATTGAGGGGGAAATTGATACAATATCGTATGTGCCAATGCTTTCAGTTAAAATAAAAAAAAGGGGATATAATCAATCAATGCTTTTTGCTTCAGCATTGGCAGAAGTATGGGGCAAGCCTTTAGAGGAGCTGCTTAGGGAAAGAAATAATTCAGGGGTTCAACGGGACCTTAATTATACAGAAAGGTTTATAAATGTGATTGACAGGTATGAAATAACTGATAAGTTTCGAATTGAAAGTAAAAATATACTGATTATTGATGATGTTTTTACCACAGGCGCTACTCTTAACGAATGTGCCAGATGTCTGAAAAATGCCGGTGCGGAAAAAGTTTTTACCTGTGCTATTGCCCGTTCAGATATAAGAAAACCAGAAAGTATTTAACTGTTTCAAAAAATATAATTCAGTTATAAATTAGCGGGGTCGGAAAATGGAAAGAAACTCATATGACAATTATGAAATGATAGTCCTTGACGGACGTATAGATCAGAATGAATCGGAAGAGCTTGAAGCTGTTCTTAATGAATGTCTTGATGACGGGAGAGTTAAAATCTGCATTGATATGATTGATGTAAAACATATCTGCAGCTCTGCTCTTGGAGTTCTTGTTGCAATTAAGCGGAAAATCAAGGATAAGGATGGGGATATTAAGCTTATTATTGCCAGCGATAATCTTATTAAACTTTTTCAAACCACAATGCTTGATAAGGTTTTTGAGATTTTTGAGTCAAGAAGGGAGTGCATGTCGACTTTCGATTGATAAAAAGCATGAGTGATATTATAAAAAAAATTCTTGCACCTGTTTCCGGTGAACTCTCAAAAGTTGATGAAAGCATAAAGTCACATATTCAGACAGGCATTCCGATTATTGATGACAGTTCCATGCATCTTTTTATGAAGGGCGGTAAAAAGGTAAGGGCTTCGCTTGTACTGCTTTGTGCAGCTTTAAAGGGGTCTGTAATTAGTGAAGAGTCAATTAATCTT
>CAYYKZ010000300.1:0-1794 GCA_964468455.1 uncultured Leptospirales bacterium
CCTTTTTACAGTTATACTTATTGTTGAGGTAAAGGACCGTCTTGTGGGTATGATTGTTGATTCTGTATCGGATGTGGTAAGCATTCCTGTTTCCGCAATACAAAAAGAGATTCAGTTTTCAGCCAAGGTTGACTCAGATTCAATAGAAGGCATTGGAAGACTGGATGAGGAACTTATAATTATTCTTAATGTGGAACACTTCTTTGATGACGCAAAAGAGCTTGAAGTATAGAAATTTAAATGTTTTACATCAGAACAGAATAATAGATTGCCGGACACATAATGTTTAAATATATTATACGGGTATTGTCAATATAAAATAATTGAATATTCCGGGACGGGGATTGAATTGAAAAAAATTATTCTGGTAATGGTGCTCCCCTTGCTGTTTTTCCTGATATATGCTGATCATCCTTTGAATGTTAATCTGTCAAAGGATGAAGAGGATTATCTTGAAAAGACTGGCGAAATAACCATGTGCGTTGATCCGGACCGGCCGCCCTACGAATATGTAGATGTAAATGGAGAGTTTTCCGGAATCGCGGCGGACCTTCTTAAACTGATATCAGAGCGCAGCGGCATAGCTTTCAGGCTGATTCCCACAAAAAACCGGGATGAAACCCTGGAGTATTCCAGAGAAGGGAAATGCCATATTGTCCCCTTCCTTAATCAGACAGAGCAGGGCAAAGAGTGGTTTACCTACACTAATCCTCTTTTTACAGATATCAATGTTTTTATTACACGAAATGAAGAACCATACATTGCAGACCCTGCTGAGCTTATAGATAAAACCATTGTTCTCCCCAGAGGATCAGCTATAGAAGAATCTGTAAGAAAAGATTATCCAGGTTTGAAAATTATAACCTCCGAAACAGCTATTGAAGCCTTCCAGTCTGTTTTAAATCGTGAAGCTGATATGACTTTAATGTCTCTTACATTCTCTGCCTATACAATGAGAAAGGAAGGTTTTTTTAATCTTAAAATTTCGGGGCAGATTCCCGCATACAACAATAACCTGCGCATCGGGGTGCTGAAAAATCATGAAATGCTGAGACAGATTTTGAATAAAGGTATTGCGTCAATTACACCCGAAGACAGGCAGGAAATAATAAACAGCCATGTAAATATAAAAATAAAATCACCGCTGAATTATCACCTTATTGTGCAAATAGCCGTGATACTGGTTTTAATTGCAGCAGTTGTAATGTACTGGATTTATAAACTGCGCAGACTTAACCGGATGCTTGTAGAAAGCGAAGAGAGGAACAGACTTCTTTCCGAGGTCACCATGGAAGGGATTGTTGTTCATAAAGATGGTACCCCGGTTGAGGTGAACAGGGCTCTTTTGAATATCACAGGATACAGCAGAGATGAACTGGTGGGATATAATTTTATTGAGAAAGTTATTCATCCCGACTACAGAGAGCTTTTAGAAAAGGGAATGGAGCTCCCGCATGACAGTTTACATGAAGTTAAGATCATCAGAAAAGACCTGAAAGAAATTTTTGTGGAGATAGAGGCTTATTCTTTACAGTGGCAGGGTAAGGGTTATCGTGTAGCTGCGATAAGGGATATTGATGAAAAGCTTAAAACTCATAATGCTCTCCGTGAGAGCGAGGAAAAGTTCCGGCTGGCCGCGCATGTCGGCAGCGAGTTCATATACGAATGGCATGTCGATAGCGACAGGCAGGAGTGGCTGGGCGGAGTCGATGAAGCCTTGGGGCTTGAACCGGGCGCATTGCCTCGCGACGTGGCAGGATGGTTGGAACGCCTGCATCCGGATGACGCGCCTCG
>CAYYKZ010000300.1:1804-3852 GCA_964468455.1 uncultured Leptospirales bacterium
CTGGGCTACAGTGAAGAAGAACTTATTACTAAAACCTATCTTGATATTACTCATCCTGAAGATATTGAAATAAGCAGAGATTACTTTATGAAAGTGATTAATAATGAAATAGACAGATACAGATTTGAAAAGCGATTTGTAAGGAAAGATGGGGCTGTTGTCTGGGGTGACCTTTCTGTTTCATCTGTAAAAGATGTTAATAATGAAGTAATATACATGGTGGGCATGATTAATGACGTTTCTCTGAAAAAGCAGATGGAAAGCGAGCTTCTTAACGCAAAAGAGAAGGCTGAAGAGGCAAGCAGATCCAAAAGTGAGTTTTTAACCAATATGAGTCATGAGCTGCGTACACCACTTAATGGTGTTATCGGATTCAGCGACCTGCTTGTAAAAACCGATCTTAACAGCGAACAGGAAGGGTTTGCTCATAATATAAATACCTCAGCCAGGTCACTTCTGGGAGTAATAAATGATATTCTTGATTTTTCAAAAATTGAGTCTGGTAAAATGGATATTTGTTACTCATTTAATAATATAATGAAAATAGCAGATAAGGTTGTAGATATTGTGAGTTTTCAGGCTCTGGAAAAGTCCCTTGATCTTATTGTTAATATCGCACCGGAGGTTCCTGCATTTGTCCTTGTTGATCCAATAAGGCTTAATCAGATTCTTGTCAATCTTCTGGGAAATGCTATAAAATTTACAGGAGCAGGGAAGGTGGAGCTGGCAATACAATTTAAACAGACCGGTCCGGCAACCGGACTATTTTCATTCTATGTTAAGGACACAGGTATCGGTATAGGCGCAGATGAACAGAAAAAACTTTTTAAAGCTTTTTCCCAGGCTGATTCATCGGCAACCAGAAAATTCGGGGGAACAGGCCTGGGCCTGGTTATTTCCGCAAAACTTGCAGAAGCAATGGGGAGCAGAATTGAATTTGAGAGCGAGCCGGGAAAGGGATCCACTTTTTATTTTACCCTGAAAACTGATTTTAAAATTTCAGGAATTGATACAATAAAAAATGGCCGGCTTTATCCTGCTGAATCATCCTCAAATGATTCAGATAATACCAGTGTAAATCCTTTAATAATAGTTGCTGAAAACGATTCTATGAGTATGCTCCTTGTTAAAACATTAATAAAAAGGCTTGTACCTGAAGCCCGGTTAATAGAAGCAGAAAACGGGCTGGCGGCACTTAATGCGGTAAAAAAGGAGAAACCTGATATTATTTTCATGGATGTGCAGATGCCGGAAATGGACGGTCTTGACGCAACGAGGAACATCCGAATTCTGGAACAAAAGTTGGGGATTCATATCCCTGTTATTGCACTTAGCGCGGGAGTTATTAAAGAGGAACAGGATACCTGTATTCAGGCCGGAATGGACGATTTTCTTGCCAAACCTATAGACCGGCAGGCGTTAAAAAAAGTACTTAATAAATATCTCGGTTGATTAAACTCTTCCCTTTTCTATCATTTCATCAACATATTTTTTTATGTCCTTTTCGTGTCCCTTTTCAAATGATGTTAATTCTATTCCAAATATACCCCTGCTGGTAAGTTCTGCATTGGAATGTTTTATTACACCGCGCGCTTTAAAACATATTTCCGGAGGAAGTGTTATAATGATATCTATAGGCTTGTCAATATCACAGCCTTCAAACTTATAGGGTACTTCAATTCCCATTCCTCTTTCACTTATATTACGGGCATAAAAAATATCAAGAAAACCTTCCCCCATAATCTGTATTTCAACAGGGTTGTCCGGTTCCGGATAAACCCGTATACTTTTTCTCTGTTCAGTCATCTGTCCTCTTGTGGATCTGATTTGTTTTAATTCAACGTCATCGAATAATTACTATAATGACAAAGCATAATTGTCAATAACTCTTTCTTCTGATTAATACGCTATTCAAATGGCGTGGTGGTGTTATCGCATCCTTAAATGCAATGTCATTAAGTTAAGCCCCCTAAATCTACCCCAGGAGTACTTCTTCGCTTTGCTCAGGGCGCCCCGGAGGGGGACTTTTAAACTCTTTTAACAAATTA
>CAYYKZ010000301.1:0-2925 GCA_964468455.1 uncultured Leptospirales bacterium
GTGATCATGATCCTTGATTTTTTAATTTCCCCCTCTCTACAAAAGCTTTCCTGGAAGAACCTCTTTTTCTGGTTATCCTACCCCTTTCTTTACGCTGCTGGAACACTAGTTCGCGCAGCCCGTATTGGATTTTGGCCATACCCATTCATTGACCCCTCACAAGTAAGGTCAACTTCGGAATTAATTTTCAATTACATTACAAAATATTTCTACGAGAAGAATAAAGCTCCAGAGACAGTAATAATGATTTATGATATTGCACAATTGGAGGGGAAAAAGATTACGACCATGTTATTGAGCAGATGATTGAGGAGAAGGATTCTGCTGGGGGAATTGTGGAGGTCACTGCAGCGGGGATACCGTCAGGTATTGGCGATCCCTTTTTCAACTCCATGGAATCATGTTTAAGTCACCTTATATTCTCTATCCCCGCTGTTAGAGGGATAGAATTCGGTGCAGGGTTTGAATCTGCCCGTATGAAGGGGAGTTTATGCAATGACCCCTTTATTTCCGCAGAAGGAAAAACTTCATCAAATAATGCCGGCGGAATAAACGGCGGTATTACAAACGGTAATGACCTGGTTTTCCGTGTTGCAGTAAAGCCCACATCAAGCATAGGGAAATCGCAGGAAACAATAAATTTAAAGAGCGGTATTGTGGAAACCATTGAAATTGAAGGGCGCCACGATGCATGCATAGTATTAAGAACACCGGTAATTTTTGAAGCATGTGCTGCAATAGCTGCAGCAGACCTGTTTTTAACAGGCAAAACCTATAATTAAATATATGGAGCATAATAATGAAACTTAATGAAATCAGAAACAACATTGACCTCATCGATTCCAGAATTCTCAAACTGCTAAATGACCGCATGGAGCAGGCGCTGCTTGCAAAAAAATTTAAAAACCAGATTGAAGACCTGGAAAGAGAAAAGGATTTAATGGAGAGACTCAAACAGAATCCCAATGCACTTATTGATTCAGAATTTACAGAATCTCTTTATAAAACAGTATTATCCTTCAGTAAAAAAATCCAGACAAGAGACTGCGTTGTAACCGGTTTCCAGGGTGAACATGGCGCCTATAGTGAAGAGGCTGCAAGGCAGTGGAATAAAAATTTTGTCACCATCCCATGTACAACATTTAACGAGGTTTTTGAAGGTGTAAATTCCGGCATGTTTGACTACGGGGTAGTTCCTGTGGAAAACACCCTGGGCGGAATTGTGGGACCTGTAAATGAACTTCTGATTAATACTGACCTTAAAATAATAGGAGCAATAGACCTCCCTGTGCACCATTCACTGCTGATGCTCCCCGGTACAGATCACAGAGAAATACGTGAAGTATATTCCCACTCCCAGGCTCTTGCCCAGTGCAGGCGCTTTTTATCAAGAAACAACCTTACACTTGTGCCCTATTACGACACAGCAGGAGCCGCCCGGATGCTTGCGGAAAAACAGCCCCGCGGTGCGGCCTGTATCGCAAGCAGGCTTGCAGCTCAGCTTTACAACCTGGATATCCTTAAGGAAAACATTGAAGATTCAAACATCAACAGAACAAGATTTCTTGTGCTGTCAAAGCATGAAAACACTGAAGATGGAAGCAAGTGCTCAATTACCTTCACCACAGAGCATAAATCTGGAACACTTTTCGGCATACTTGAACTCTTTGCCAAATCCGGAATTAATTTAACCCGCATTGAATCCATACCCAATGAACCGGGGAACTACTCGTTTTTTCTCGACTTTGACGGATCATTAAAAGATGAGCTGATAAAAACCACTCTTGAAAAAGCGGAGAAACAGACATCGGGCTTTAAAGTTCTGGGATGCTACAATGAAAAGAGTATAGAGGATAAGCACGAAATCAAGGAGATACTGAAATGAAAATATTTATAATAGGCGCCGGCAAAATGGGCTGCTGGCTCACGGAAGAGCTTTGCCATGACCATGAGCTTGCGGTTTTTGACACAGACCCGCGGAAAATGAAATTCTTTATTAATGTTCAAAGATACATGAATATTGAAGAGGTAAAAGACTTTAACCCTGACCTTGTTATAAACTGTGTAAGCCTGGAAAAAACAGAGGAAGTCTTTAATACAATTATACCCCTTATTCCGGAAAAATGTATAATATCAGATATTGCTTCAGTTAAAAACGGGCTTTACAATTTTTATAAAAATTCAGGACGCAGGTTTGTTTCAACACACCCCATGTTCGGCCCTACCTTTGGAAACGTAAGGGATCTGAGCAGCGAAAATGCTATAATAATAACCGAGTCTGATGAGGATGGAAAGCAGTTTTTCAGAGACCTTTTTGAAAAGGTAAAGCTCAATATTTACGACTACACCTTTGATGATCACGACCGGATAACAGCTTATTCACTATCAACTCCATTTGCTTCATCCCTGGTATTTGCCGCATGTATGAAAAAAATTGACGCGCCTGGAACCACATTCCGAAAGCATATGGAAATAGCAAGGGGTCTCCTTTCCGAGGATGATTACCTTGTATCGGAAATACTTTTTAATCCCTACACGCTGAAGCAGATTGAAAGCATTAATCAGCAGCTTTCATATCTTACCCACATTATAAAGGACAGGGATTATGATGAAATGACAAAATTTCTGGAAAAGCTGAGAGATAATATAAAATAGCAGACTTAAAAACTGAAAGAGGGTGCCATCACGGCACCCTCTTTCAATTAATGCTTTATGTAGAATTTATTCCACAACAAATGATGAAATATTTGAGTTATACAAAGAATTTTTCACTCTTTCTGCTTCATGTTTGCTTCTGAGTCCTTCAACTCTTACTTTATAAAAATCACCATCCTGAATAACCTTAACAGGCATATCTGTCATACTCTGTATGCGGTCTCTAAGATTTTCCGCATTACGCCTTGAATAAAAAGCACCTGCCTGGAG
>CAYYKZ010000301.1:2937-3839 GCA_964468455.1 uncultured Leptospirales bacterium
TTAAAAGCAGAATAGTAGCCTGTGACACCGTCGTATCTGCTGCCGGAATCGTATCTGTTTACATTCGACGGAAGACCTCTGTCAGATACAGGCTCAACATAGCTGCTCCCTGCATTATTCTGATGTGCAGTACTGTTATCTCCCATATGAATAACATTAATTCCCACATTAGCTTCACCTGACTTAACCATGTCAAGCGCACGGGCAGCTTCAAAGGAAACATCAATGATCCTGTTGCCTCTATATGGCCCCCTGTCGTTAATTTTAAGCCTTACACTTTTGCCGTTTTCAAGATTCCTTACCTCTACAATTGATCCGAATGGAAGGGTTTTGTGAGCAGCTGTAAGATTATTCATATCGAACCTTTCACCTGAAGCGGTGGTTTTCCCATGGAACTCCCTTCCATACCACGAAGCAGGGCCCTTCTGGAAAAAGCGGTCCTCCCTGAACTCATTGCTTTCTATACCTGAATCTTTTACAAAACCGCCCCGCACATCATTTCCCGCCCCATAGGGATTCTGCTGGAAATCACTGCGCACAGGTGAATCTGAATAGCTGTTACGGCTTACCTGACTGTCACGATTATTGTAAGTGCTGCTGCCATTTTTATAATCACCGCTATTATTTCGGGTATTACTGTACCTCTGATCATCAGAACCTTTCTGAGCCCTGTCATATGGGGGGATTTTATCATCCCAGTTACTGTTGCCAGGGTCAAAAGTTTCAAACTCCTCATTCTGGAAACTCCCATTATAGTCATTACCCCTGGTCTGGGCTTTCCCCGGTGTACACCCTGCAAGGAACAGGATTACACAAAAACCGGCAACAGGAATAATCATATTTTTCCGGAAACTGTTCATTTTTTACCTCCAACATATAAACACCTGTTAATTATATCGGCT
>CAYYKZ010000302.1:0-3814 GCA_964468455.1 uncultured Leptospirales bacterium
ACTTAAAAGTTTATAACACAGCCTTTAAGCCCCCCTCCGGGGGGTTTGGGGGGCCTTCTCCGAATAACATGTGCTTCACATAAAGATGCGGGTAAAAATCAGTCGTCCGAAGGGGTCCTTCTTAGGGCCTAAAACTCTTCGTATCCGCCATCTTCCATGATAGATTTTTTTACTGCATCATTAGAAGATGCTTTTCTATTCATGGTGCCATTGCCGGTGTCTTTTTTAATAATACTTCTCTGAGCTGTTCCCCGGTTTCCATATTCAACAATACTTACTGCAGCATTACCAACATTAAATCTCTGCACCATTGAAAGAAGCTCCTGGGCCTGTCCTGACATCTCCTCACTGGCAGATGCTGTTTCCTCAACAAGGGCAGCGTTCTGCTGTGTCATTGTATCCATTTCTGTAACGGCAGTATTGATCTGCTCTATTCCGCGCCTCTGTTCATCACTTGCAGCTGCCATTTCCGAGACAAGGTTATTCACCTGTTTTACTGCTTCAATAATTTCTCTAAGTGCCTCACCGCTTTTGTTAACAAGCTCTGTACCGTTTCCTATTTTTTCCACAGAATCTTTAATAAGAACTCCAATCTCCTTTGCAGCCTCACCTGAACGCTGCGCCAGGTTGCGCACCTCCCCTGCAACAACAGCAAAGCCGCGGCCCTGGTCACCTGCCCTGGCTGCTTCAACAGCTGCGTTAAGAGCAAGAAGATTTGTCTGAAAAGCAATTTCATTTATCATTGAAATTATATCAGCTATACGGGAGCTTGATGCATTAATCTCACCAATAGAAGCCACAGCCTCTTCAACAATTGATCCGCCATTCTGCGCAAGTGAAAGTGTATTAGTGGCAAGCTTGCTTGCTTCAATGGCATTGTCGGAATTCTGCTTTGTGGTGGCATTGGACTCTTCTATTGTTGCAGCAATCTCCTCAAGTGATGATGCCTGCTCTGAAGTTCTCTGGGAAAGATTTTCATTATCCTGCCCAATCTGCTGTGTTGCGGTTGCAACCTGCTGTGATGCTTTTATTATACCAACTACAGTTTCCCGTAAAATACTGCTTAAACTTTGAAATGCATTTGCAAGTGTACCCAATTCGTCCTTTCTATTTAAAAACTCATCAGGAATATCCTTGCTTAGGTCAAGTTCAGCCATTCCTTCTGCATGTTTAACAGCAGCTATTACCGGTGTGGCTATACCATTACCTATAAAATACGCTATTACCCCGCCCAGAGCTAATAGAGCAAAAGTAATAGTCATGATTATCTTCCCCAGATAGGTAACACCCTTCAATATTTCATGCAAATTCATGGCAACCCCTACTGACCATCCGTCAGTACCGGCTATTGGAGTATAGGCTGCATATCTATCCAGGCCGTTAAAAAAATATTGTGCAACACCGGATTCACCGCGTGTCATTCGCGTAAACACCTCTGCGAGGTGAACAAGAGATTTATCCTGTACTGCTGATTTAATCGGATTAAACTGATCAGTTACAAGTTTATTATTAACGTGTCCCTGCATTGTTCCTTCTTTATTCGCTATATAAGCATAACCTGTTTCTCCAAGTTTTACATCTTTAACAAGATTGGATATTTCACCCCCGTCCCTCATGCCGAACAGTACGCCCATTATTCGATTATTCCTCTTTAAGGGTACCGCTACTGTAACTATGGGTAATCCTGTATCTTTACTTATTACAACATCGGAATATGTAGAAATCCCCGATACTGCCCTTTTAAAATATGCCCTGTCACTTAAATCGTATGTTGTTCTCTTTGAATTATAAAATACTGCTTTACCGGACAAATCAGTTAAAGCAAACATCTGAAACCCGGTACGTTCAGCCTCGCTCTGCATAAAAGCAACCTTTTGAGCCCCGGGTGTGTTATCATCAACAATACGCCTTTCTGCAAGGGACTCCACTATGGCAATATTCACTTCCATATTAGCCTGTATTACCCTGCTGATTTCTGTTGTTATCTGAATAAAATTACGTTCTGTTTCCTGAAGCAGGGTTTTTCTTGCCTGTGTATAACTGACAATACCGAATGTTACTGAAACCACAAAAAGCGCTCCTACTATTAGCAGAATAAGCTTAATTTTTATTGAATTCATGAAAGTCCCCCTTTCTGTTAAAACGAATAGTCTATAATGATTTTAAGTTCAAAAATAATAAATTATTTGAACCTCTATATTATTGCTTTTATTCGAGATTTTTACAATAACCGAAATGGGAATTGCGGAATCACAGGATCCGGTGAGGGGTAATGGTTTTCTGTTACAGGGCTGGTTAATCTTTATGTGTCTAATATTTTTATTGCATATCTGACAAGCTCCCGGCTTGTAGTGAGTCCAAGTTTCTCCTTAATATTTTTTCTATGAGTTTCAACTGTATTAACACTTAATTTCAGCTCTGCCGCTATTTCCCTGGGTGAAAATCCGGCACCAATAAAACTAAGCACTTCACGTTCCCTCGGGGTAAGGCCTTTGTGGGGATTTATATCATCTTCATTACCTTTTTTCATAAGCTTCAAAATCAGTTTTTCAGAAAGGTCACCAGGCAGATAAAGATTCCCTTTCATTACTTCCCTCACTGCATTAATAATTTCTTCAACCGGTTCTTTTTTACTTAAATAACCCATCGCGCCAGCAAGGATGGCCTTTTCAGCATAAAGGGCTTCATCATACATTGAAAGGGATAATGTTTTAACTTCCCTGTAACGCTCACCTGCAGCCTTTATAAAATCAAAACCATCTGCACCCCCTTCAAGGGAGATATCAACCAGAACAACATCAATTTCCCCCTTTGCAAGAATTTCAAGTGCAGATTCAGCATTAGATGCCTGAGCAGCAACAATCATGTCATCCTCAAGATTAATGGCCATGGAAAGCCCATGCCTTATGGCAGGATGATCATCAAGAAGCATTAACCTGATTTTTTTACTCATACAATTACCTGACCATATTATATAATATTATTTCTCACCAATTTCTACTACGACCATAACCCGTTTACCCTTTGCATCTACACTGAACACCATACCTGCAGCTTCAGCCCTGTACTTCATTATGCGTATGCCCATGCCGGGATTATCAATTTTGAAAGCACGGCTTTGAAAACTTTCTATAGTTAAGAAATTCTGATTATTGGAATTATTGTATCTGATTATTATTTTCCGGGCCTTGCCATGCTTTAAGGCATTGTTAATAGATTCCAGTATAATATAATAAAGATTCGATAATTTCATGGGATCATGATCAGCAATAGACGCATCAACTTCAATATCCACAGTGATCCCGTAAACATTCACTGTTTTACGGACAATGTCATTCAATAATTCAATAAATCCGCCCTTCTCCAGAGGAAAATCAAGGCCCCTGCTTAAGGTACGTGTCTCTTCAAGGGCAGATGATGCCACTTCCGAAAGCTGTTCCATGTCATCATCTGACAATTCACCTGTTTTATTATACTTGCGTCTGAAAGCCTGCACAAGATACAAAACCGCTCCAAGCTTCTGTCCCAGGCTGTCATGCAGAATATGCCCTATCCTGGCACGCTCCTTTTCAAGCTCATCTAAAACCGCCCTTTGAGTAATACGCTTCTCTGTAATATCTTCAACAATGACTACACCGCCGGCAACTCGTCCATTTGAATCAAATACCGGTTTATATATTATACGCACAGGGATCTTTTTACTGCTCTCAGCAAATTGATATTCAACTTCATAATTCCCCGACTTCCCCTGCAGTAATTTTTCAGCAGCATCTATTACATCTTTATCAGGTAAATCAAAAAGGCTTATTCCCAC
>CAYYKZ010000303.1:0-3812 GCA_964468455.1 uncultured Leptospirales bacterium
CTTGATCAGAACAGGAAATAAGCTCTTTGAATAATAACAGTATATACGTGTATGGATTTGGCAACCCGGGTCGTCAGGACGACGGCCTGGGCCCAATGATTATTGATAAACTTGACAAAGAAAACATTGAAGGCATAACAACTGACAGCAATTATCAGCTGAACATTGAAGATGCTGATAATATCTCCAAAAGTGATATTGTAATTTTTGTTGATGCTTCTCTTGATGCTGAAGAACCTTTCTCATTTGAAAGGATTGAACCGTCAGCCGAGATTACTTTTACCACACATGCCATGTCCCCGGAGTCTGTAATAGCTTTATGCGGTGATATATATGGCAGAATTCCAGAGACTTATGTACTGGCTGTCAGAGGTTATCAGTGGGAGATGTTTGAAGGTTTATCTGAAAAAGCTATGGATAATTTTAATGAGGCATATCAATTCCTTCTTCAGAAAATAAATGATATGCTGGAAAAAGTAAAATAGCTTAAATTCAAATAAAGGAGATATTTATGTCTGACAGGAAGATACTTGTAATAGATGATGACCCGGATATTCTTGATGCGGTTTCTATTGTTCTAAAATCAGAGAATTACATTGTTGTTACTGCAATGGACGGCATAGAGGGTGTTGAGAAGTTTAAAATAGAAAAACCTGACCTTGTTCTTTGCGATATGATGATGGAAAGAATAGATGCAGGTGCAAAAGCAGCTGAAGCTATCAGAAAAGAAGATAAAGATGTTCCCATCTACCTTCTAAGCAGCATAGGAAATGCAACAAGCATGAATGTGGATGTCAGTGCAAAGGGATTTAATGGAGTGCTGCAGAAACCTGTAGACCCCTCTAATCTTAAGGCTGAAGTTAAAAAAGCTCTTGCTTAAGAAATAAAATCAACTGCAACACCTTAATATATATTAAATATTAAATGATATTAAAGGGCTGTCCGAAAGAAACGGACGGCCTTTTTTTAATCAGGTATTAAAAAAAAGTGTCCATCGCCTATTATTATTGACCATAATAAAAATAGGTATTATTATTGATACAACTCAGGTTCATACTCAGCTGATTTTAATATCTATTATTATAATGAAAATAAGTAAAGATTTCATCTGCTGTCACGAAAAAGAGTACTATAGAATTATAGAGCAGAATAAGTCTGCAATTAGCACTTACAATAAAAAAAACTGCGGATTATTCAAAGTATACACATATATTCTGCCCTGCAAAATTGAGAGAAAGCATGAATTTTAAATTTAAAAAAAATTTATCCATTAAAGAAGAAATTTTCTATACCATACTCCTATTTTCAATAACCACACTAATCATTTTCGGATCATTTCTTTCCTACAGCCTTATAACTACAAACCTGAAAAAAGCACTCGACTCTATTAAATGCACAAATTCAATTATAAATACATATATCGAAGGACATATACGCGAGGTAGACCATACAGTTAATGTCCTTTCGAAAAACCCTGATATAATAAACGCCGGAAAAAATAATAGCCTTATACTAAAAAGGGCTTTAACCATGTACAAATCTTTTGCTGAAACAAACAGGAATATCGGTTTCATTTACTCAGGATATAAAAACGGATCTCTTTTAATTAATGACTATACAGCCCCGCCCGGTTTTGATTCAACTAAACGGCCCTGGTATATAAATGCTCTTAACAGTAAAGCCAACACAACAGAATGGACCCTCTATAGAGAAGCTGCGAGTAATGACTGGGAAATATCAGCAAGCAGAGCTCTTATTAATTCGTCAGGTAATTTTACAGGAGCAGTTTCTATTGACATCAATATTAAAGACCTGGAAAAACTTCTTTCTGAAAAAAAATCATTTGAAACAGAACACAGCTATATAATAGATAAAAACGGAAGAATCATAGTCCACCCTGATGAAAATGTTATAAACAACATTATGCCTGAGGTGCTTTCATTAATTTCAGGAGAAGAAGGCAACCTTGATTACTGTATTTTTCACGGGAAAACCAGATCATACTACAGCACCATACCCCATACAGGATGGATTGTTATAACCGCAATTAACCCATGGGAAATCCAGCGCCCAATAACTGTTCACCTGATTACATTTCTACTGATAGTTGTTATGCTTTCACTATTGATGGGAATTGTATCAAACAGATTTTTTTCAAAGCGATTTGCTGATCCCCTCATCGATTTAAACAGAAGAGTCAAGGCGATAACCTCAGGGCAGGCCTATGAAGAGAATCCCTACCAGTACTCTAATTATGAAACAGCAATGATAGCTGAAAATATTGAAAAACTGGCTAAAGAAGCTCTGCGTAAAAGTGAAGAAAAATATTCCCTTATTGCAGACAACATAGCGGATACAGTAACAATTTTTGACCTTCAATTAAATATAACTTTTGTGAGCCCCTCAATTTACAGGCTTAGAGGATTTACAGCTGAAGAGGCAATGAAACAGAATATAACAGAAATCCTGACACCGGAATCACTTAAAATCGCATCTGATGAACTTTCCCGGGAACTGCACATAGAAAACCTGGGAACTGCTGACCCGGAGCGATCAGTGATTCTGGAACTTGAGGAATATAAAAAAGATGGAACCATAATATGGGTGGAAAACAGAATTTCATTTATTCGCGACAAAAACAACAGGGCCACAGGCATTCTTATTGTATCCAGAAATATTACTGACAGAAAAAAGGCGGAGGAAAATCTTAGAGAGGCAAAACGTCAGGCGGAAGATGCCAATATTGCCAAATCACAGTTCCTTGCGGGAATGAGCCATGAAATCCGGACTCCATTAAATGCCATACTCGGCATGACTGATCTTTCATTAATGACAGACCGTGATGATCTGATAAGGGAATATCTGGAAATAGTAAAAAATTCAGGGAATCATCTGCTTAAAATATTAAATGATATACTCGACTTTTCAAAAATTGAAGCCGGGAACCTGCTCCTTGAAAAAAGAGAATTTCCTTTAAACCAGATTTTTTTATCAATTGATAATTTTTTCCGCATGGATATTGAAAAAAAAGGGATAACCTTTGAAATTAATAGCGCCGAAAATCTGCCTCATCATATTGTTGGTGACGAAGTCCGTATTAAACAGATGCTGATGAACCTTGTGAGTAATGCTTCCAAGTTTACTGAATCCGGATCAATAACAGTTGAAGCCAGGACATTCCCGGATAACACATTACCAGGGTTAATCCCCCTTGAAATATCAGTTACAGATACAGGATGCGGGATTGAACCGGAAAAGCATAATCTGATATTTTCCAAATTCCAGCAGGCCGAAATGAGCACTACCAGAAAATATGGAGGATCAGGTCTTGGCCTTTCTATTGTAAAAGAACTTGCATCATTAATGAACGGGACTATCACTGTAGAAAGCGAGCCGGGCAAAGGGAGCAAATTTACTATTGTGATATTTGTTGAAAAACCTCACTCTTCGTCTGAAACCCCCGGGAAAGGGACACATCCTGAAAACATTACAGATGACTCTCCTGCACTTAAAATTCTTCTTGCAGAGGATGATGAAATTAACATAAGGCTTGCTGTAACTCTTCTCAAAAAACTTGGTGACGATGTAACTGTAGCACGCAACGGAGTTGAAGTAATCCGCAAATTAAGAAATGACAACTTTGACCTTGTACTCATGGATATTGAAATGCCGGAAATGGATGGAATTGAAGCAACTTTGCAAATCAGAGGGGGCAGATGCGGACATGATAAATCGAATATTCCGATAATCGCAATGACAGCCCATGCTGTTTCTGACGTAAAGCAGAAGGGACTTGAAGCAGGGATGAATGA
>CAYYKZ010000304.1:0-3803 GCA_964468455.1 uncultured Leptospirales bacterium
AAAAAAAATATCCGGGTCAGATGATATTCATGGACTTGCCAGTGCCATAGCAGGAGACAAAAAAAAGGACGGCTCCTCAGTAGCTTTTGTTCTACTTGAGGGAGTAGGCAGACCTGCAATAAAAAACATCCCCTTAAATGACGTGGAAAATATGATTAGAAAAAATATAGAAACCGGAGGCATGTAATGATTTGTTTAAGCATTGCTGATGTTACAGCAGATGAAGCGGTAAGTATTCTTGCAAAGGTTGAACTTGCGGAACTCAGACTCGACAGAATAGATTTTGATAAAAAAGACCTGGGCAGACTATTCTCTACAAAATCCCGGACAATTGCGACATGCAGACGCCATGAAAAAATAAATGAAAATGAAAGAAAAGACATCATAATTGAAGCAATAGAAAAAGGCGCATCCATGGTAGATGTTGAAGTAGAGAATAACGATGATTTTAAAAATGAAATTATAAATGCGGCAAAAAAAAATAAATGTGCTGTCATTGTCTCCTATCATGATTATGAAAAAACACCGGTAATGAGAGAGCTGGAGCAGATTTTAAACTGGTGCTTTGAAAGCGGCGCAGATACAGCAAAGATTGCATGCCAGGCGCACAGTGCTGAAGACGCGGCGCGGCTCCTTGCCCTTTACAGTTTCGGCAGACCGCTTATATCCATTGGCATGGGGGATGCAGGAAAAATAACACGTATAGCAGCCCCTCTTCTTGGTGCTCCCTTTACATACGCCTCAGCTGAAGACGCCAAGAAAACAGCACCAGGGCAGATTGAGGCTGAAAAAATTGAAGCTATAATAAAAATGATAAAGGAAGCCTGATGACTGAAGGGATTAAACTACTCGGAGTGGCAGGAAACCCTGTAATGCACAGCAAAAGCCCTGCCATGTTTAACGGACTCTTTAAAGAAAAGGGTATTAATGCCCGCTATATAAAAATTGCTTCAAAATCCCCTGAGGAGATAATTAAACTTTTCACTGACCTTGAATTTAGCGGTATTAATGTTACAGCACCATTTAAAAACATCATGGTTCCCTTAATCAGAAATGCCAGTGAAGATGTTATTAAAACAGGCAGCCTTAATACCATAGTAAAAAACGGCCATGAAATGCACTGTTACAACACAGACCACAGGGGAGTTACTGTATCCCTGAAAAAATACAGAGAAAGCCTTGCCGGAACCAAAGCCCTTGTTATCGGAGCAGGGGGAGCTGGAATATCTGCTGCATACGGCCTTGTAAAAGAGGGAGCTGCTGTCACAATAATAAACCGCACAGTAGATAAAGCTGAAAAAGCATCAGAACTTACAGGAGCCTCATTTGATTCAATGAAGAATATACAGCAGCACATGGGTAATTCCTCAATTATTGTAATTACCCTCCCCTATGAGGCTCCGCCCATAGATATTTCTTCAATAAAAAAGGGCTCATGTATTCTTGATGCTTCATATAAGAATTCCCACTACAGGGACATTGCCTTAAATTCAGGTATCACCTTTATTGACGGCAGGGAGTGGCTTATCAATCAGGCAATTCCGGCATGTGAACACTTTCTCGGTTTCAGACCTGAATATATGGATATGGAAAAATCACTTAATACAAATACCGGCGTAAAAGAAATTATTTCATTAATAGGATTTATGGGAAGCGGTAAAAGCACTATAGGGAAGCTACTTGCAGAATCACTGGGTTATGACTTTATAGACAGTGATGCGGAAATCGAAAAGAGTATAGGCATGCCTGTTGAAAGAATTTTTACTGAATGCGGAGAATCCGCCTTCAGGGAACTGGAGAAAAAAACTCTCCTTTCACTCAAGGGTAAAAGTAAAATTGTTTTATCATGCGGAGGAGGCGCGGTAATCAGCAGTGAAAACAGGGAATTTCTTAAAACTTCAACTACCTGTTTCTGGCTCTACAGCAGTCTGGAAAATTCAGTCAAAAGGATAGATGACGGAACAAGGCCCCTTCTTAAAACCGGCAACCCTCTTATTACAGCTAAGGAGCTCTTTCTAAAGAGAAAAGAAATCTACGCTGAGGCATGTGAAGTACTGGTCTCATCTGACCGGGAGCCTGAGAAAATTACGGAGCTTATAAATGAAGAGATACGTTTATCCATCTGAAATAAGCGGCACAGTAAAAGCGCCTGCATCTAAAAGTGAAATGCAGAGGGGAGCAGCTGCTGCCCTGCTGGCAGAGGGTGAGAGCATTCTGGTTAACCCCTCTTTCTGCGATGACGCACTTGCCGCACTTGAGATTATTGAAAAGATGGGCGCAAAAGTTAAAAAAACCTCCGAATATGTTATAATCGAAGGTGGACTTGACATAAAGGACGGGAACCTGAACTGCGGTGAATCAGGGCTTGGCATCCGCATGTTTACACCTATAGCAGCACTGGCAGGGAAGCCTGTTACACTTAATGCTGAAGGGACACTCATTAAAAGGCCTGTTTCACTTATAGAAAATGAACTTGCCCATCTTGGCGCAGAAGTAACTTCAAATAATGGTTATGCGCCGATTAAAATAACATCCGGCTTAAAGGGCGGTGGAACAGAAATTGACGGAAGCATAAGCTCCCAGTCACTTACCGGGCTTCTAATGGCTTTACCTGCAGCTCCTGAGAACAGCATCATCAAAGTCAATAATCTTACAAGCAGACGCTACATTGATATGACAATAAAGATACTCAAGGCCTTCTCTGTTAATGTGGAAAACATTGTATACAAAGAATTCCGGATTAAGGGAAACCAAAAATACAAACCTGCTGTCCTTGAAATAGAGGGGGACTGGAGCGGTGCTGCATTTCTCCTCTGTGCTGGAGCAATAAACGGCAGTTTAAAAGTTACAGGGATTAACACAGCTTCTCTTCAGCCGGATATGGCGGTTATTGAAGCACTTAAAGCAGCAGGAGCTGATTTAACAATAAACAGTGATTCAGTGGAAATAAAAAAAAGCAGCCTCAAGGGATTTATTTTTGACGCTTCCCAGTGCCCTGACCTTTTCCCTCCCCTTGCGGCTCTTGCTCTTTACTGTGAAGGGACTACAGAAATAAAAGGGGTGCACCGGCTTAAGAATAAGGAAACCGACAGGTCTGTAACAATCAAAGAGGAGCTTGCAGCAATAGGCGGAGACGTTACAATAGAAGGTGATTCCATGATAATCAGGAAATCGCAGATATCAGGAGGGGACAGCAATTCCAGGGGTGATCACAGGATAGCAATGGCATGCGCTATCGCTGCCCTGAAAGCATCCGGACCAGTCTCCATAGAGGATGCTGAAGCTGTAAACAAATCATATCCTCAGTTTTTTGATGATATAATGAAAGCAGGAGTAAAAATACAATGAACAGTTTCGGAACAATTTTCAGGCTGTCTATTTTCGGGGAATCCCACGGTAACGGCATTGGGATTATAATTGACGGAGCGCCTCCGGGAATTGATTTTTCTGCTGAGGATATGGAGAATGATCTGGCAAGAAGAAGATCAGGAGCCAGGGGAACAACACCCCGCCAGGAGAGCGACATCCCTGAAATTTTAAGCGGCATATATAACAACAAAACAACAGGGGCGCCCATAACAATTCTTTTCAGAAACAGCAATACAAGGTCAGGGGACTATGACAGATTCAGAGACATGCCCCGACCGGGACATGCAGATTTCACATCAAAAATGAAATATAAAGGATACAGCGACCCACGTGGCGGAGGACATTTTTCAGGCCGCATTACACTGGGGATTGTTGCAGCAGGAGCCCTGGCAAAAAAGATTATTCCCTCAATGAAGATTTCTTCCCGGATAACA
>CAYYKZ010000305.1:0-3790 GCA_964468455.1 uncultured Leptospirales bacterium
CCCCGGGTTTCTGAACATGTAGTTTATGAGGTCAAGTACACCTCTGTCAGCAACTGATACTGCAACTTCAGCACCCGGCTCGGTTTTTATGTTGAGCTTAATTCTGTCTCCGGGGCTGTAGCTGTCTTTGTCAGTAGAAATTTCCAGCTTTGCTTCCCTGGATCTGATGCTCACATTCAGGGTGGCAAAACCGGCTTTAAATTCAGGGACACCAAGATCGTTGTCTTCAAAGCTTTTTCTCTCATCAGCTGAAAGATCTTTACCCGGTTTATTTCTAGGCCTTACAATTATACCTCCCAGGTAAACATTCGGGGCGTGCTCTTCTGTTATTGGTACTGATATGGGTACACCCTTGCCGTCAAGTGTAACTGTTCTGCTCCAGTAGACCTTTTCTCTCTCAAGTGTTATAATTGCACGGCAGTCCTTGTATGGGGACTGGATAAGCACCTTTGCTGTATCTCCAGGTTTGTATTCGCTCTTGTCCGGAATTACATTCACTGAATCATCATCATTAAAATCCCATGAGCTGAAATCACCGCCATAGGCATATACTCCCAATCGGGAATAGGTTGTGCCTCCCCTTTCCTGTACTGTTACAGTGTATATTCCCGGAGATGAGGGCCTGTACCTGAGTTTAAGGGGATCACTGGAAAGTGTAACAGGTTTTGTGTAAACTGTTTCCTTGACCAGGGTATTGCGTGTCTGGAGGCTTCCGTCAGGGCCCTTTGTTTTAACAGATTTCCATGTATTTTTAATAATCCTTACATCGCATTTTTTTCCTGAAGTTTTTTCCCCTTTATTTGTTACTGCAACAAGACTTATATTAAAGGGGGTTCTAAAACTCTGGTAGGAACCATCTGTTTTAATTCCAATGAGAAAATTCCCCGGATAAACTGATAAATTTTCAGTCTTTGTTACAGATTTATCATCAACGTCCTTTACGGTTGCTTCAATTGACATTGTGTAGGGATCGCTCAATACATATTCAGCGTCGGAACCGGAATCCTTTTCTTTAAAAGTCATTCCTCCTGGTTTGAGTTTGAGGGGTATTTTCCCGCCGCTGTTTAATGTGCCGGAACCTCCTGTGTAGTAGCCTGTGCCTGAATAATCGCTGCTCTCCCTTACCCAGTATGAATTATCTCCGAATGTATATCCGCTGAATCTGTCAAATGATATGGTTTTCTTTTTCCTTGATACACTCCAGTTAACAGGGGCATTGGACATGGGTGCGCCGAAAAGATAGCTCCCTTCAATTGTCATTTCAAGGGTTTCATCCGCTTTAATATCTTTTCCACCGCTTATATCCACAGTAAATGATACAGGGCGGAATTCCTCAACCTGAAAGGTCTCATTTACCTCACTGCTTCTGTTTTTATTATCAACATCAGTTTTTATACTTATTCTGTAATGGCCAAGTGGAGCATCAGATGGTATTTCCCACTCCCCCCATATGCCGCCGTTTTCAGAGGTTTCTCTGTTGTCATTGTAGACATTTTCTCCTGAGGAATTATTTATTGAAACAGTAACATCTTTTCTGCTCAGTGCCTGAAGTTTTCCTTTAAATCTTTCAGAAAGTATCCCTTTAAAAAAGATTTTATCACCAGGCCTGTAAAGCTTACGGTCAAAAATTATTTCACCTGAAACTATCCTGTCTCCCGCGCTTCTGCTGAAATTAGTAAGGCCCCACATTGACAGCTCATTATCTATATTTGTAAGATATGTCCTGTCCCCGCTGCTGTCGGATGCTGTAATAATCAGCTTGTCATAGATTCTGTAATCTGATTTTTTTATTGAACAGTAGCCTGTCCCGTCTGTAGTTCCGCTTCCTATTTCTCCGGATGTGTCATAAAGTTTAAGCTTTATACCTTTTCGCATTGCTCCGCTGGAGAGGTTTGAAATCCAGAGGTGGAAGGATTCAAGATCCTCCTTAACAGCTACTGCCAGGTTTGTTGCCTGAATTAACTGGTATATGGTCTGCTGATTCATCATTTTTTTATAGGGATTATATACATCCCCGGTGAATTTAAGGGCATACCAGCCGTATTTCCCCTTATCCAGATAGGGAGAAACATCAAAGCCGAATCGTCCTGAATGATTTTCAGGTACCCCCGGTTCCCATGATAAGTTTTTGTAGGAGAGTGTATCTCCAATGTTATACCTGTACCCGCCGTCAACTTTTGCCTGTATATCACTCAGGGAGTATTCAGCTATACCCATATCAAACTTCTGTATATTTGAAATTTCAACCGGGAGTTTACGCCCTGCTTCAGATTCAAGAAGTGACATGCCGGAATCAATAGAGAATTCAGGATAATAATCGGGGATGGTAACAGTGAATTCCAGGGTTTTATTAAATCTGTTTCCGTAAAGATCAGTCATGGGATGCACTGTAATTTTATACGTTTTGCCTGCTTTAACATCCCATTCCCTGAGCCCTATTTCTTTTCTGCTGCCCACGGGCCTGGACCGGAGACCGGCTGCAGGGGAAAATTTTATTGAAGATGCGGCTTTTTCCATGTCCACGTAGTTTGAAAAAACAAATCCGCTTCTCCACATGTCCTGGTAGTAATTTCCCTCTTCATTGAATGATACATTGAGAGGGCCGTGTGTCATGTATTCAAAAGTTTTGCTGTCCAGGATGCCTGCTTCACCGTTTTCTGATTTAAGCCCCTTTTTCACCTCAAGGGTAACTTTACTTCCTCTATCAAAGGTGCCTGAAGGCTTAACAATTATATATCTGGAGGACTCAAGGAGTTTGCTGTCGCTGCTGCTTTCTTCATCGGAATCGTAATAGCTGTATCTTCTTGAGGAAGCTTCAAGTGAATAGGTGATGTTTCTGCTTCCGGATTTTAATGTGAAATATTTTTCAAGTTCCGATTTCTTTACAGCAAAGTTGAAGCTCAGGGTAAATTTCTGGTCATAGTCGATGGTATTATATTTTGAAGGTGATGAACGTACACTCAGATCGCCGATTTCGATTCTGAATCTGAATTTATAGGAGTTTTGCAGTTTTTTGCCATTAATCGATTTTAATCCTGCAGGAATATTTACAGTATATTCTGTATCAGATGACCACCCTTTATCAGGGATGAAGGAGCATATTCTGCTTCCATACCAGCGGTATTTCCCTTTCACAGGGGGAGATATGGTGAAAACCCCTTTTGTTTCCTTTTCAAGAACTGCCAGAGGAACAAGAGGGTGGTTGAAAACCACATATATTTCCTTTCTTCTTTCTGTAGTTTTCAGTTCGCCCTCAGGTGTAACCTGAATAACCGATAGTACTGAATCATCATAGGAAGGTGGCTCGTTAAGAGATACGCCTTCTTTCATAATTTCAGGGGGTGCTGAATCTTTAACATTAAAATCACATGATATTGACAATAAAGTTAAAGAAAAAACCATAAATAATAGCATCTTGAGGGAAAGCAGGTTTTGCAAGCCTCTATTTTTCAGTGTCATATTTTGACCCCCGTTTTTTTGCGGTTATTTTAAGCGGTTTTGAATCAGAAATCTGCCATGGAAAGTCCATCCATGTAATTCCTCACAAAAACAGCAGATTGTAATGATATAAGGAAAGGATTGTTTATTTTTAAGGACTTTCTATCCGGGAATATAATAAAGTGTATTTTTTATATCAAGTATTTTTAATGGGAAATTATAAGAATAGATAAGGGTAGCAGTTTAATCTTAGGGGTAATGTCTATCCCCTGTCATGATCTTAACAGTTTTGCAAGAGCCCCCCAAACCCCCTGTATGGACCGGGTAGATGGGTAACAGTTGTTCGGACACA
>CAYYKZ010000306.1:0-3765 GCA_964468455.1 uncultured Leptospirales bacterium
TATGACTTGGAAAGGTGTTATTCCATCTTCAAATTTTGATTCTTGTTCAAAATAAGCAATGTGTGCTGTATCAATCCAATGATAATCACCTGCAAGTTTTGGAATAATATCTAAAATAGTTTTTATAAATGTAGATTTACCCACACCATTTTTACCTGTGATTGCTACTTTTTCTTGTTTCAATATCGCAAACCGGAGTATCAAGGGAAGGTACGGATGTAAAAATACTCATCATTATTACTCCCTCTTTTCTGGTTTTAACAAACCCCGACTCCTGCTACCTGCATGAGGTTTTTTATTCAACAGCAGCCCTGGTTGTTCTTATTATAGCTAATTCAATTGATGCTTCCATGAAATGTATACTGAAACCCCAAATTCCTGTTCAAAAATACAACAATCTCTTTACTTATACCGCTTTTGCACTGGCAGGAACATTACTCACCATTACCTCTATCCTCTGGTTTTCAGCCTTTTTTTCATTCCAAACTGTCACTGTAAAAAATGAGCCCCTATTTGAAAAAAATGACATTATTCTTATCAGTAAAACTCCGGGGAAAAAATATTCCCATGGAGAAACTGTAATTATTAAAGATGAATCAGGATTATCCTTAACAAGAATAGCAGCTATCCCCGGAGAAAAAGCTGAATATAGAAACAGCCGTTTTCTCATTGAAGGATCAGAACTACCGCTTTCAATATTTTCAGAAAAAGAACTCCACCAGATGTCACTGACAAATTATGATGTAGTTTCAGAAATAAACGGATCTTATAAATACTCCGTAATACAAAGCAGAACAAAATCCGGATTCCGTATACTATTAAAGGATAATGAATACCTCACATCAAAGGATGACAGAAACATAAAAAATTTCTATAATATTGCTGATAATAAAAGCATTGCAGGCCGTGTTGAAGGTATACTCTTTTCACCGTCACGCAAAGAGTTACTGATAAGCCCCTTTGTACCTAATGATTAAAATCACTCCCATCATCTTTAAATGATCTTACTCAATAAGAGCTTTTATTATTCTTGACTTATCCATAAAAAAAATTAATATATGCATGCTGGTTCAGAATGTACCCTAACATATATACAGATGGAGGACTTTATGATACTCATTACCGGTTCTAATACACTGCATGGAGCAGAGCTTGTAAAAAAACTTTCCAGTAAAGGTAAAAAGTTAAGATGTTACGACTATTATAAGCCAGTTGACTTACCGGAAGGAGTTGAATTTATACAGGGCGACCTTTTAAACCTGAAGCAGCTGACAAAGGCATGCAGAGGTGTTGAGACTGTAATTCATCTGCTTGATAAGCAAAGGTATAAAAGAACCGGCCGCGGGAAAATGAGAAAAATCAACATTAAGGGAACCTACAACCTCCTTGTCTGTGCCAGGCGTGCAAAAGTAAAAAGATTTATTTTTCAGTCAACTTATGCAGTTTATGGTAAAACAAAGTCATTCCCGGTAAAAGAAAATGACGTGAAAAAACCCTGCACCCCCTATGGCAGAGATAAACTGCGTGCGGAAATTCTTTGCGAAACTTTCTGCAAAAAAAATAAACTATCCTATTCCATATTAAGGCCTGCACTTATAACCGGACCGGGAACCAATAATCCTTCCATACTGATTTCTCTTTATATGGCAATGGCTATGGGTGATGACAATATTATGTATCTTGCAGGTGACGGTGATACCCATTTTCAGCTAATATCTCCTGAAGATACAGCTGAAGCTTTATACAGCATTTACAAAAGCGGTGACAAAGCCAATGGGCATATTTTCAATGCCGGTTCAGACAATGTGCCTACCCAGATGGAACAGATAGTAAAAATAAAAGAGAAGGAGAAACTCGATTTTTCGATAAAGCATATAACACCGTTAAAAGCGAGACTCTACTCTATTCTCTTTAAACCATCAAAAATCAATTTTTTTACAAAAGATCACAGATTCTATCTGTTCAACAGCATGTATCTGGACAGTCAGAAACTGAAAGAAGAAACAGGTTGGAATCCAAAAAAAGATAATATTGGAATTTTATCAGATACTATTGAATGGTACAGGGGAAAGATAAGCTGAAGTTCTTTAAAGAGCGGGGAGATGATTATTCATTAACATCACCCTGCTTCAGAATTTTCATCTTCATCATCACTATCTTCATTTTTCTCTTTTCTGAAAAACCTGAAAGGAAAAGACCCGACTTTTACAATAGATTCAAAAAGTTTAATTAACAGCAGCAGAAAAAGTTTTCCTCCGCCACCTTCTTCACCATCAAAAGTAAATGTGAGCTGGGCCTCCCGCATCTCCTTTAATGTAAGCTTTTTGTTTTCCAGCTTCATATTTTTCATCATTTTCCGCGCTTCTTTGCGGTCCAGCTTTAATTTCTTTTTATCCTCATGATATTTTCCAGACCTTACAAGAAATAGAAAAAGCTCTTTGTCTTCCATAAGTTTTGTTTTAATAATTTCCACACGGCGTAAATATTTTTTAAGCTCTTCATTACTTTTCCCGGAGTTATGGACAAGCATTTTCAGATACTGCCCCAGGAAAAAGGCCTGTTTAAAAATTTTAGTTTTTTCATCAATATCCATATATTTTATTTTTACAGATTCAAGCTGCTTTAAAAGAAAAAATATATTATCAATATTTTCATCGGATATATCAAAAACTCTTTCACTTTGAAGGTCGCCAACCTGTATAAATTTTCGGGAAATCCGCCGCAGATCACCGATCATTTTCTCAGACTGGTACATCATTAACCGCAAAACCTCTTCATAATTCTTTGACCTTGTGCTTTTATCACCGTCATTTTTAACCAGATATTCCTTTACCTCTTTCAGATTAATAGAAGATGGATTAAAATTTATATTTTCAGCAGAAAGTGCCATTTCCATTTCATAAAAATCGGGTTCAGGCATTTCATCGCCCAGCTTTAGTACATGAAGTTTTATATCACCAAGCTTCTGGGCCATCTCATCCGGATCAATCTTACTCACACCATCTGTAACAACCAGTATTTCAGAATTAAGCATGTCTTTTGTAAAATTAATATCATCCACTGCCTGAAATACAGCCTTTTGAAGATTGGTGCTTACTCCGCCTGTTGTTGTCAGCAAAACATGCTCAATAAGAAAAGGAAAATCCTCTCTCTTCTCAATCTTATAAAGCTTACCCACTTTTGTATCAAATGTACGGAAAAAAAGTTTAGCCCCTGTATCACGCTTCCTTCTAAGAAACTCGGCAACTATACACTTGGAGTAAAAAGACCTCATGTGCATATCCATAGACCTGGAAGTATCAAGAAGTATATAAAATATCTGCTCAAACTTATTGGCTTCCCTGCCTGACTCATTTTTTATTGTTGAAATTGGCTTATAACTGTCTGTATCAGATTCATAAAATCTCTGAACGAGGAGGGTTCGGGTAAATAATCTTGCGTTAAAAACTTCATCATCATGAGCGAGTTCACGGGGAAGAGCCCTTTTAAGGTCGGTCATTTTTTTAAAAGGCTCAATCTCCATTGTATTCCCCAGAGGTACATGCTTTTCCATACGATTAACGGAAATACTTTTTTCTCTGTCTGGAATAAACACAGTATTGTCGCTGGAAATATCTTCTATTGCATTTAAGGCGTCTGCTGAAGTTTTCTCATTAAAAAGCGCACGGGCTATCTCAAAGAGCACCATAAACTGTGTTGGAAGGATTATCTGAATATTCCCGAAAAAACCGAGGGATTCCCAGTATTCTAAAAAATCATTGCCAG
>CAYYKZ010000307.1:0-3762 GCA_964468455.1 uncultured Leptospirales bacterium
GCGACAAAAAGGGCCTTGTTTATATAAGGCACACCATCATAACCTTTAAGATGAAATTCATTAAAAAGGTCGGATGTGTAGGGCCTGTGATTTATTAAATCCAGCTCCTTAAGCCAGAATGGAAGATTTTCAGCAAATCCGCCTGTCCCTGCAAGATTAACAGCGTGTCTGTAAATTCTTGTGGTATTGGCGGCATGATAAAGAGATTTCATGCGCCCTTCAATTTTAAAGGCATCAACTCCTGCATCAACATACTCCTCAATCCTTTCAATTAAACAGAGATCCTTGGAGGATAAAATTTCTGTTCCGCCACTGTTTTCCATAATATCAAGATAAAGTCCCGGCCTTTTTTCCTCCATAAGTGAATACTTCCATCTGCAGGGTTGAGAGCAGTCTCCTCCATTTGCATCACGGCCCGACAGGTACCTGCTCAATAAGCATCTGCCTGAGTAGGCAATACAGAGGGCTCCGTGGGCGAATATTTCAATTTCAGCATCACAGTTTCTTTTAATTTCCCTTATCTCATCAAGTGTTGCTTCACGGCCAAGCACAATACGTTTAAAACCGGCATCAAGCCAGAACTTTGCAGATCTGTGATTAAGTGTACTCATCTGCGTTGAAAGATGAAAATCCGCCTCAATCCCAGCATCTTTACAAATCATAAGCATTCCGGGATCTGATATCATAACTGAATCACATCCCAGATCCTTAACTTTTAATGCATAGGCTTCCGCATCCTTTAACTGCTTCTGGTGGAGAAACGAATTCATCAGAAATGTAGTCTTAACCCCTCTTTCCCTGCAGTATTTTACACCATCCGAAAGCTCCTGGAAGGTAAAATTATCAGCCTGCACACGAAGATTAAATGCCTCACCGCCAAAATATATGTTATCAGCTCCATACTTAACAGCAAACTTAAGCTTTTCCGGATTTCCGGCAGGGGATACAATCAGAGGCTTTTTTTTCTCTGAATCATTTATTTTTTTTAAATCCATTTATTTAGAAATACGTTTCCTTATATTATGATTTGTTTAAAATAAAAAGAAGTCCTTTAAGGGCAAGAAAAATTTAAAGGCAAATAAAAAAGGATAAGATGTTGTCTTTATTAACTACTGGTAATGACACAAATGCCTGTAACCCATCTTTATATAATGGAACAAATAATACTTTATGTTGATGAAAACATATCTTCCTGCAAATTAAAAATCTCTTCAATAACATCAAGTTTTAATAAAGTAAGGCCTTTCCCATCTTTCCGTCTACCTATTAAGAATTGATCACCCTTGTTAATATCAAGATCTTTACGCAATTCTACCGGTATTGCAATCTGTCCCTTATCACTAACTTTAACTGTTCCATAAAAAATCTGCATATTCTTTTGTTTATCTTTATCCATATTCATTTTCTCCCGGATTATTGTTCATAAAAAACAGTAATGGATAGAAATCAAGAATATTTTATTTTCTCAAAAAAAGTAAGAAAATAAAATATTGTAAGAAATTTCTTACAATATGATTGACAAAATAATAAAACACACTATTCTTTAACCATATCGAATTAATTGGAGGTACAAGATGAAATATATATTTCTAGCAGCAGGAATATGGAATTTATTAGGTGCGGTTAATTTTATATTTTTACCGACTTATCAGGCAGAAAGGTATGGCTATCCTTTGGGCAATATGTGGGAAACACATTTTATTGGAGGAATTGCTGTTATTTTCAGTATTATTTATTTTTCTTTTTTCAAACGTGAACCGGAAAAAGATATGCTTTACCTGGTTTATCTTTTTGCTTTAGGAAAAATCTGGGTATTTATAAGTACTTTTATAAGCTACAAATATTACAATATGCCTTTTAAGTTCATGACCATTTTGGGGGGAGGAGACCTGATAATCGGGTTACTCTTTATTTTCTATATATTTCAATATAAAAAAAGAATAGAAACTCAATAAAAATAATAACTATAAATTCTTATTAGAACTGTTGAAAAATTCTGCCATAATTTCTCAACAGTTCTAATTAACTTTACACAACATAGGGAGTAGCAAATGGATTATTTAATAATAATTAATTCATCCATTTTGAACGCAGGATCCTTTTCTTTTTATAATAAAAGCTCCAACTCTACCTGAACTTCACATCTGCTACAAACCTGTCCATATTGGGAACAGTCAAATCATCTACTACCCGCCCTTTAACAGGTATACCGCCAAGATCGCTGAATATTTTTTTGTTCCCTGCAGCGCTTTCTGGATATTCTGAATACTCTGTAGCGTAAAGAGGGACTTTAAGTTTAAGTGCGGACCTTGCTGCCTCAAAAATTCCCCCCTCTTCCGGGGCTTCCACTATATAAACAGCCCTGGATAGTGCGCAAATAATCCTGTTTCTGTTAAATGCACTGTATTTATCAGCCTGAGACAGGGGGGGGAACACTGACACAAAAGTAATTCGCTGCGGATTAAAAACCATTTTTATCTCATCAGGAAGGGAGAGCCGTAAAATACCGTATGGTAGAAAAGCTATTGTAGAACCTTCATACTCAAGGGCCGACCTGTGAGCCGCAAGTTCCGCCCCCTTGGCAAAACCGCTTATAACCGTAATCCCCCTTGCAGATAATTCTTTTGCAGCAAGATATGCGATAAACTCCCCTCTGCTGCTCACATTAATATCACCAAGAATAGCCCCTCCTGGTTTGTTCAGCAGATCCCGGTTTCCTGACACATATAAGAAGGGAGGAATAGAATTACCCATTATATCATGAAGCCTTTCCGGATACCTGGCCGAAAAAAAGGGGATAATCTCAATGCCGGACTCAACAACCTGAACATACTCCTCTTCAACAGCAGGGAGCATCTCTTCTGCTGTTTTAAATGCCTCGGCTATTTTCCCGTTAAATGAAAACTCACCCCTTATTTCACTCTCACTGAGTCCGAAAAGGTCCGTTATTGAGAGCCCTTTTTTACTTACAGCGCCGTATATCTCCTTAAGATTAGCAGGGCCTATACCATCAACCCGTTGAAGCGCTATCCAGTACCTGGTGCTGTCCATAAAATATCCTGTAAGCAGTTTTTAAAACACAATACCTTAATTATCTGATCTGGAGCGTCAAGGAAATATAATATAACAGGAGAGGGCAGATAAAAAAATATAAAATACCGGAGCTGAAAACCTGCCCCGGTATTTGACAAAAATTTATTTTCTGAGAATAACGGTCATATTCATTGTTTCAGGTGCGAATATTTTTTTAAATCTTTCAGCAACGATATCTTCATCATACCACTTACAGCTGAAAAGATCAAGGTAGAAATCCCTGTATTTATCATTGGTATGTACCGTAATTGCTGATGTTACAATAAGCTGTACAGCTGATATACCAACCTCGTCCCCCTCTCCAAAATGATCAATTACAAGCTCTCCATGAGGTACCATGTCAATAGCGGGGACAAGTTCCTTTATAAATTTTGCTATAGCATCCTGGGAAAGTATATTTTCATTACACCCCCTTGAATCAAGGATAAGGTGTTTTCCATAATATTTTTTTCCATTAACAACTGTTCTTTTGTAGGCGTCCATTTCAGCTCTCCTTTAAATTTGGTTCAATAATTCCGTTGTTTACATCCTGGCGGTATTTTTTCCCTTCAATCCACCCTTTACATGAAGGGGAACCGCATTCACACCAGAAACCCCTGAAAAGGTAATCCTCTGTTGTTTCATAATCCATTGTAAGAAGCTCAAATGTCCTGATTTGCCTTAAAGCTG
>CAYYKZ010000308.1:0-3743 GCA_964468455.1 uncultured Leptospirales bacterium
AGCAGAACCTCCCCCTTATGTGACATAAAATAAGTATTGACATATTTAGTGTATGTATAGTAAAATATTATGTCATGTTATTTTTATATTTTACTAGATAAAACTTCCGGAGCTTTGCAATGATATTAAACGCTATTACCTTTGGCGCCTGCCTTATTATGATGATTCTCTTCAGGAGACTGGACCGGACAAATATTAAAATGGCTAAACTCCGGAGATATTCATCCAGAATATTTGATGATTTTAAAAAACTTACGGAAAAGGAGAGCCGTAAGTTCCAGGATGCTACCATTGAAATGGATATTTTAATTAAAAAATCAGCGTCTCTTGTAAAGAATATGTCCGAATCAATGGTAGAAATTGAAAGCAGGCTTAAAGGGCTTGATCTTGAACGAACCAATCTGAAAAAGGTGGATGATGACTTAAAAACTATTTCCGGCGCTGCCAGAGATGTGAATAAGCAGATACAGTTTATTGCCTCTGCAAAGGAAAATTTCGGGGACATGACCAAAAAGATTTCAATTGTGACTGAAAATATTGAGCACATGAAGTCGGATATTTCCGGACTTACCCGCATGTTTGAAGAAAAGCTGCGTGAAAGGTCCAGAGAGATTTCCGAGGAATTTTATATGCACGCTGAGAATCTTAAAAGCGATCTTGAACGAAAAGAAAACGAACTTGCCGGCAGCTCAAGAGATAGAATTTTTCAGCTTTCTGAAGAATTTTCAAAGAACATGACAGAGATTGAATCTAAAATGACTGAATCCGGTGAGATGCTTCATAACAATTTCAGAATAAAAATTGCGCCTCTTATAAAAACAGTGGAAAAAGCGGAAGACCTTGATTCACGTATCTCAAAGCTTCAGGATACTTTTACTCTTATGGAAAACAATATGTTTGATGAATTCCAGAAGAAGTCAATAGAACTTAAGTCTTCAATTGACAGCGACACAGATAAGCTTACCCAGAAGCTTAAAAATGTTGAGAATAATGTGGAAGAATCCAGATCTAAGCTTATTCAATCCTTTGAGGGTGAGGTTGAAAAGGTACGAACCGAGCTTGATAATCTGAGTATACACGCTGTATCAAAGAAAGATGAAATTGTACAGGCTGCCAGAAAAGAAGCTGAAGCTATAAGAAAGAAAATTGAGGAATTTGAAGACAGGTTTCTTGAGCTTGAAAACAGGATTGTGGATACAGCTGAAGAGAAACTTGATAATATTGATTCAGAATACCAGGCAATTGAACTGCGTCTTAATACCCTTATGGGGAGAATTAAGGATGAAGAGGTTCAGCTTACAAGGAAAACCGGAGAACAGACAGGAATTATACAGAAGAATTTTAATGATCTGGAAAAGAGGCTTGAAGATATACGTTCAGAGATTATCCGTTATGAGCAGAATAATGAAATTTTCGGTAAAACAGATGTTATGATTAAAAAGGTTGATGATTCATTAGAACGGCTTAACAGAATTCTTGCAGATGCTCAGAGCCAGTCTAAGGATCTGGAAAAATTTGTATCAGATATTGAGCAGATAAAAGATCTTAAAAAGAATGCTGACAGGGAAATCAGGGCTTATATGGCCAAAAAAGAGAAGCTTGGCGATGTGGAGAGCGAGATCAAGGGACTTATGGAAGCCAATGATCTTGTACTTAATAAATCGGAAAAGCTTCTGGACAGCCTTTCAAAAATAGATGCTGTCAATTCCCGTATTGAAGCCCTTGGTGAATCCTACTCCATGGTTGAAAGACGTATAGAGGAACTGCGTGAGTATGAGGATATAATAAGCAAAAATCTGGATTCAGTAAATAAGTCTGATATTATTATTCAGAGCATTGACAGCAGAATAAAATCTTTTGAAAAAGTTGTGGAAAAAGCCGACAGGCGCGTTGTTAAACTTCCCGGGAGCCTTAAAAAGATTTAAGAGGAAACTCTTATTCTTAAGACAAGAGAGAGTGAAATCAGGGAACTGCGGGATAAGCTTAATGAGATTGACGGCCTTTCTGATCATATGGAAGAAAGAATTAAGCAGATACATGCTATGTTCCAGAAGGTTGACTCTATAAGGAAAGAGATTGATTCAACCGATGACAGGCTGCAGCAGATGTATCATGAAACAGACCTTAAAATGAAAGAGTTTTCTGATTTTATCCAGGCTGTTGATAATAATAATCCTATCTTAAAACAGGTTAGGGGTGACTTTAATAATCAGCCGGGGAAAAACCTTAATGAAACAATTGTTAAAACAGTGAGGGAACTCTCCAACAAGGGGTGGAACCCGGAGTCAATATCGAAAAAGCTTATGATTGATGAAAATTCTGTAAGATTTATTATTAATACAACCGCACTTTAGATATCAAACACAGATAAGCAATAGTCTGTGTTTTTAAATGGGAATTGCAGTTTATACTTTCAAAATTTTGCCTGATAAAATGCCCCGTCTCCATTGGAGAGGGGCATTTTTGAATTTAAATAAATCTAATATCATCAGTTGCAGATGAAACTATTTCTTCTCTTTTGCGCCTGAAAAAATAATTTTATCCCCCTTGAAGTCTATCTTTATAACAGATCCTTCTATATGTTCCCCGGAAAGTATTTTAATAGAAAGAGGATTGAGTATGTGTTTCTGTATGGCTCTTTTTAAGGGCCTTGCGCCAAATGCCGGGTCGTATCCCTCTTTTGAAAGAAATGCCAGGGCAGCTGGTGTTATTTCAAGATGTATCCCTTTATCTCTTAATCTTAATGCAACTTCAGTTAAATGATGTTTCACAATATTGGCAATATTTTCCTGTGAAAGAGGATTGAAAATTATAGTTTCATCAATCCTGTTTAAAAATTCAGGCTTAAAGTGGACCTTCATCTCCTGCTCCACTCCTCTGATTCTCTCAGGTTCGGGGATTGACTGGTCGCTTATATAAGATGTACCTATATTTGATGTCATTATTATAAGGGTGTTCTTGAAGTCAACAACCCGGCCCTTTGAATCTGTGAGCCTTCCTTCATCAAGAATCTGGAGAAATATATTAAAAACATCGTGATGAGCCTTTTCAATTTCATCAAATAGTATGACAGAGTAGGGGCGTCTTCTTACCGCTTCTGTTAGCTGGCCCCCTTCTTCATATCCCACGTATCCGGGGGGTGCTCCTATAAGCCTGGCAACTGCATGCTTTTCCATGTACTCGGACATATCTATTCGCACAATAGCCTTTTCATCGTTAAAGAGAAACTCAGCAACAGCTTTTGCTGTTTCTGTTTTACCCACACCTGTGGGTCCCAGAAAAATAAAAGTACCCATGGGTTTGTTGGGATCCTGCATCCCGGAACGGGATCTTCTTACAGCATCTGAAATTGCCCTGATTGCCCTGTCCTGGCCCACAACACGCTTCTCCAGATGGGTTTCCATTTTTATAAGTTTTTCTTTTTCACCTTCAAGCATTCTCGATACAGGGATGCCTGTCCATCGGGATACAATAGAAGCTATCTCCTGGTCTGTAACTTCCTCCTTCAGAAGGGTTTGTCCATTGTCGGTTTCTGCTGCCTTCTTCTGAAACTGCTGAAGTTCTTTTTCAAGCTCAACAATTTTGCCGTATCTTATTTCCGCAACACGGTTAAGGTTACCCTCCCGTTCAGCCATCTGCTCTTCAATTTTATATTGTTCAATGGCCTCTTTGATGTTGCTTATATTTTTAATTATTTCTTTCTCTTTCTGCCACTGTGCAACAAGGGAATTTTTTCTTTCATT
>CAYYKZ010000309.1:0-3741 GCA_964468455.1 uncultured Leptospirales bacterium
TGGAATCGCGGCCGTTTCTGGTAGATCCGCCACCTTTTTTATGTGCCATGATATTACTCCTTAATGTCTTTCAATGTCAATTATAATTGTCCCGGGATATTCTTTACTTATTTCAGAAACTCCCAGTAAAAAAGAATCTATTAACAGTTTAAGTTTATCCGCATCTTCCTGCCTCAGCTTGTTAGTATCAATTTCAGTACTGAGGAGTCCGCTGTTATCTCTTTCAATTTTTTGATCTATTTTAAGAATTCTTGAAACTGAAAGAATAAAAGTCTGAAAAAGCGATGATATTCCGGCACAGACTATATCTTTGCCTTTTGTATCATACCCTGAATGACCTTCTGCTTTTATACATATTAAGCCTGAATCAGGGAATGAAACTCCCTTTTCAAAAGAGAGGTTTAAAAACTCAATCCTGATCAATCAGTTTGCAACTAACTCGCTGATTTTAAGCTGTGAATACTGAGGTCTGTGACCTAACGTTCTAGTGTAATTTTTTCTTTTTTTGAATTTGATACCGCGGACTTTTTTCCCTTTTATATCACCAAGTACTTCCGCCTTAACTTTTACATTGTCAAGGTATGGCTGCCCTATTCTGATATCACCTTCATTGGAATAAAGAAGAACTTTATCAATAGTAATGCTTTCTGAGCTGTTTTTCAGCTTATCTACATTAACTATAATATCTTTTTCAACTTTATATTGCTTACCAGCTATTTCTACAATTGCATACATTGATTTATCCTTTTTCAGTGGCCTTTTTATAAAATACAAGGGGATTGCTCCCCTTTTTATTGGGCCCACAAGGAATCGAACCTTGCACCTACTGATTATGAGTCAGCCGCTCTAACCAACTGAGCTATGGGCCCTTTGCTTACGCATTAGCCATATATCACTCTCATCTTCTTTGTGTCAAGAAAATATTAAAAAAATCAGCTAATGTGACATAAAAATATTATTCAAATACAACTTTCGTTACATATGGGTTATCACTATCATTATCACTGCCGAAAAGTTTCCTCTTGTTTATCTCATCAGCATCACTGTATGCTTCTACAATACCAACAAAATGGATTATAAGAGTCATGAAAAATAAAAAGCCGGTCATCAATAGATAATTTTTATATTCTGTACTTCCGGTATCAGAAAATGAAGCTTTAATCAGAAAATAACCTGTTGCAGTATATCCGATTCCAGCAGCTATACAGAATGAAAGCCCCTTAGCATCCTGGTTTAAATAGAAATGACCTCCTCCCGGCATGATTACAGATAAAAGACACACCAGCCGTGGATTCATTTCCTCTTTTGCAACTACCGTCCGTGAACCAGGTGTAATAGAATCAGAATTTGAAGTATTTGCACTCTTTTCACTTTTTTCAATCTGATGCTCATTTGTTTTTTCCGCTTCCAGCTCACCCAGTGTTATGGCTGAAAGAGTCGGAGTCAGATAAAAACTAAAAAAGAACAGGGAAGCAGTCACTAATGAAATGACAGATCCTTTACTGCATATAAGGAAATTAAATTTTTTTCTCATAATAACCAGACCTTCATGCTTAGAAGTATGTAACCCTGTTGCGCCCTTCTTTTTTTGAATGATAAAGCGCTTTATCAGCTCTTTCTATGAGGGTTTCTTTATTAGGATCTATTGAGGAATCAAATTGAGTAATCCCCATAGATATTGTTACACCAATTGATTTTTCATTAAACAAAAAAAATGTCTGTTCAATACAGCTTCTTATTCGTTCTGCAACTATTATTGCTTCATTAATATCTGTTTTGGGAAGAATAATAACAAATTCCTCTCCTCCGTATCGCGCAGCTATATCTATAAGTCTAATATTTTCTTTAATTATAGATGCTACTTTTTTGAGAACTTCATCACCAGCCTGATGCCCGTAATTATCATTAAAATTTTTAAAGTGATCAATGTCTGCCATAATAAGGGAAAGAGGCCTGTCATACTTTAAAGATCTGTTTATTTCCTCAATGAGAATGGTCTGAAAAAAATGATGAATTTTAAGTTTTGTCATCATATCGGTTGTTGCCATTTCGTAAAGCATTGCATTATGAATAGCTATACCAGCAAGAGAAGCGATATTAAGGATATATTCAATTTCAGATTCTACAAAAATTCCTCTGTTAATTCTATCACCAAGTACTATAATGCCATTCAATTCACCCTTGCTTATAAGCGGAACAATAAGGTCTGGTTTAAGTTTATTAAGAACCTCCACAGCCTGGTCTTGAATATTAGTAATAATTTCATCATATGTAAAACATCGGGATTCAATTTCAATATATTTAATCATTGGTGAATATATAGAAAATGAATAATCAATTTCGTGATTCAGCTCAAATCCCTTGTAATTTCTATGAAGAGTAAACTTATCACCGCCCAGACTTTTTACCAGAAAAATTCCAGCATTAAGAAGCTGCAGCTGTCCCATGCATGTGAGAAGAATAGAATCTATAAGTATATTATAATCCAGTGTTGAATTAAGGCCCTTGCTTATTTCAATAAGCTGCCGTAAATCATAAATTTTTCTCTCATATTGCTCAATAAGAGGAGGAAATTTTATATCAGTATCGTTATCATTAATTGAATGCATACAAAGCCTTACCTGATATTATTCGTTATTGGAACTTTTATTATTTTCTACTGCTGTTACAAAATTCTCAACAATTTCAAGGCCAAACCTGTGACTTTTTTCAGGATGAAACTGTGTTGCTATTACATTTCCTTTTCCTACAATACAGGGAAATTTAACTCCATAATCAGCTTCACCTATAAGCCATGACTTGTCTTCGAGTACAGGATGATATGAATGTATAAAATAAAAATAACTTTCATCAGGAATATTCTGCATAAACCTGGAATAACCTGAAAGCTTTACCTGATTCCACCCCATATGCGGAACCTTGAGGCCTTCAGTTTTAAATTTTACAACCTGACCAGGGATAACATTTAGTCCCTCTGTATTACCGAATTCTTCACTCCCGGAAAATAGCAGCTGGTAGCCCAGGCAAATTCCAAGAAAAAAACCATTGTTTTTGATAAAATTTTTTAAAGGCTCAACCCAGCCGCTCTTATGGAGGTTTTCCATTGCCATTGCAAAGGCACCATCTCCGGGAAGAATAATGGCTTCTGAATCTGAAACCGAGGATGGATCGCTACTAACTGTGACATTGGTGCTATAGAGTTCAATTGCCTTCACAACAGATCTAAGATTGCCCATACCATAATCAACAACTGTAATCATACAATAGTACCTTTTGTGGAGAGAACACTTCCCTTGAGATTATCATCAATGGAAAATGCCTTGTACAGAGCAACTCCTAGAGCCTTAAATATTGATTCATGGATGTGATGCCTGTTATCTCCATATTTCTGTTCTATGTGCAGGTTCATTTCAGCACTCATAGCCAGAGATCTTAAAAACTCAAGAGTTAACTCCTCGCTGTAGTGATTAATAACCCCTTTAAGATCTTTACCGGTGTATTTAAAATATGGTCGGCCTGACATATCAACAGCTGCAAGAGTTAGAGCCTCATCCATTGGTATAATTGCATGGCCGAACCTTTTTATTCCCTCTTTTCCGCCAAGGGCTTCTTTAAATGCCCTGCCAATACAGATTCCTGTATCCTCAACCGAGTGATGATCGTCAATTTCAATATCGCCTGCACATTTTATATTGAGTGAAAACCTGCCGTGCCTGCTCATTGAATAGAGCATGTGATCAA
>CAYYKZ010000310.1:0-3740 GCA_964468455.1 uncultured Leptospirales bacterium
AGGATTTCATCACCACAGGAAAATTCGATAGCCTCCTGACCGTCAATTGTCAATAATAAATTTGTCACCTCTGAAAGTATACGGGCCTTTATTACTGATGAAGATGGTACTACAACTGGTCTCGTTGCAAGTGAGTGAGGACAGACAGGATTGATAATGCATACGCCGTTTGCTGCAGGTGAAATGATGGGCCCTCCAGCTGACAGTGAATAAGCTGTTGAGCCTGTTGCAGTGGAAATAATCAGGCCATCACCTGAAAATTTATTAAAGAAAATATTGTCAATATAAAGCTCTGTAACAATAGCCCTGGAAAAGGCCCCCTTTGAAATCACAGCATCATTTATAAAATAGGATGAACTATTACCCTTTTTGCGGTTATGCACCACCTCCATAACTGTTTTTTCAGCAGTGGTGAAATTACCAAGAAGTATATTCTCAAAATGTTTTTCATATTCATCCGGATTGAATTCGGTCATAAAACCAAGGCGCCCTCTGTTAATACCGAAAATCGGACTTTCGCTATCAATAAACATTCGGGCGCTTCTCAGAAATGTCCCATCCCCTCCGATCGATACTACCAGATCTGGTCTATTTAAATACTCTTCACTTACTGCAATGTATTTTTTTAAAACAGTGTCTTTCAGCATAGGATAATCGGGAAGCATTACCCTTATATTTCTATCATCAGCAATTAAACATATTCTTTCAATTATGGATAGAGATTCTTCATCGTCGGGTCTGAAGTTTATAGATATTGTTTTTATCATTGTTTTTTATCCGGTAGATTATATGAAAACTTCATAACCAGCCCCGGATTTTTGTCAAGAAATACACGGATATCCTTATGTTCCATTGCATATAGAGATACAGGTTTAGTAATTGAAAAAGTATACTTTGCAGGAAGTTTTTTATACAGCCGGTCCAGTGAACCCACGAAATCTCCTTTCTTCAGAGTGGTTATATATTTTTTCTTTTCCGTAACCCGCACTTCTCCTTCCCTTATAATATAAACCCTGTCGATTTTACTCCCTTCATTAATCAGCCGTCCAGGACTGTTTATTTCACAGGGTACAAACATTGATTCAAGCCATGTAATCTGTGTAGACGTGCAGTATCTGAAAAAGTTATTCATTGATAAAAGGTTCCAGGTTTCGCTGCTGCGTATTTCTGCTACTTTCCAAAGTATTTTTTCAAATTCAGTACCTGAAATAAAGTTAAGGAATTTATCCTTTTCAATTGTAAAAAGAATGACATCTGTTTCAGCATAAACATCGGCAGCACGTTTCTGCTCAGTAATTAATGCAACTTCGCCAAAGTAATCGTAGGGTCCGTATATTTTACTTCTTGAAAGTCCTCCGCTATCAACAGAAATATTTCCTGCGTAAATAATGTAAAATTCATCTCCCGCTGATCCTTTCTTTATAAGTTTTTCACCCTGCCTGAATTTTTTAATTTCAACTATATCAAGCAACTCCTGAGCTTTATATGCAGGCATATCATTCATGAAATCCAGCCTGTTGAATACACTTAGTATTTTTGAAGCCTCTTCAAAAAGAGGAGGCCTAGTTTTAAAATACAATGTATGCTCCATTCCAAAATGAGCAAGACGCAGGCCGGTTTTTTCCGGGAAATCTTTTTTAGCTATATGGTATACGACAGTTCTTTCCTGTATATCCTGAGGCAGTGAATTAAGATATTTAATAGGTGTATGTAGCGGGGGAATACCGGATTCATGGTATATTACTTTCGAATCCCAGGGGAAATTGCTCAGTTCTCTGTATCTTGCTTCATTGACAATTCCCTTTTCTTTTAATTCACTGTGAATGGCAGGATCATTATTATGGTCTGAGGAATAAACAAAAGACTGGTCCTGGAATTCCATCTTGAACCCTATAGAGGGGATTGAGTGAAGAGTATAAAACATATTAAATTTCCCGCCGTTTATATATACAGGACTCCCTATTTTAACATGGTGGAAATTAAATAGTTTCATAAGATAGTCTTTTTTGACATTACTAAGCGCAGAGTATTTCCTGAGAAAGCTCATCATAACTGTTTCTGTAGTATATACCGATACCTTCCCCTCCTCAAGAATTTTCTGGAAAGTTCCGGCGTCATGATCCGCATGACAGTGGGTTAGGATTATACTGTCAATAAATTTGGGGCTTACATTTGAATCCTCCAGCCACTCAGTAGAGTTAACAGGCGGATCAACCATAATCCCCTGATGATTTAGCCATATAATGAATCCGGATGTATTTTCCCCCGGATCAAAGCCGTGACTCGGCCCAAGGCATGTAACACCAAAGAGGGGAGGGAGGTACGGTTCTGCCAGACGTTCACCTATAAAGTAGGTGGGTTTATAATCGACTTTTCCGGGAATTACAAGGGGAGGGCATTTTTTCCAGGAAAGTATAAAGTCTCCCGAATTATCAATTTTTATTTCAACACCCCTGTAGCTGAATTTATTATTTTCAAAAATTCCAAAACTCACCATATTGGAAAGCCTGTTGTTTTTTCTGAAAAAATTCATTTCCGATTTAATATCAGGAACTGTTTCTTTACTTACAGAAGGATCATAATCAATGCTTATATCAAAATTCCTGGGTCCGAATATTGACTCCTGGAGCACCTTTTTAATTCTATCCAGCTGATTTTTACGGCAGATTATAAGTGTCTTTTTGTTTCTGAGAAAATAGTTATAGTACAGCGGAAATTCTATTTCACCCACGCTTATACCTTTTATCCAGCTGAACATTTCTTCTGCCAGCACAAAAATATCCGGGACTCCTGACTTAAGGTGCATTGTATCTTTTATTGTTTCAGGAGGTGCACCAAACTGAATGTTTCCAGCCGGAGTTTCCGCAAGGTATCCGCCCCTGGGAAGTTTATACAGGCCTGGCCTTATTTTTTCCAGGTTTTCCGGTTCCATTGTATCCTCACTTTACTTCTTCTCACTCTTATAAACTTCATCAGGATTGAATATTCTCTCTCCATCTACTATGGCTGCATTACCTTCTATTTTTCTGAAAAAGCAGCTTCTATATCCCTCATGACATGCGGCTTTTCCATTCTGGATAACCTTAATAAGCAGAGTATCGCTGTCGCAGTCCAGATGCATTTCTTTAACGATCTGTGTATGTCCTGATGTCTCGCCTTTCATCCATATCCTTTTCTTTGATCTGCTCCAGAAGTGGCACAGCCCTGTTTTGACTGTCAGATCAAAGGCTTCATCATTCATATAACCAAGCATCAGAACTTCTTTGTCTGCTGCATCCTGTATTATGGCAGGTATAATGCCGTCTGTTTTTGCAAAGTCGATTTTAAAAGTACCCATTGTTATTTCCTGGAATTTCCGGATAGAGTTTACGGTCTATTAATCCTTTTAATTATCGGCACACTTCGTTTATATGATTACTCTATGACTGAATAAATTTCTGCTTTAACTTTTAATTAACCGGAAGTATTTCTGCCGTGATTTGAATATAGGCGAATTTTATTATCTCATAAACATGTTTATCTGGTGGGCGGTAAATTATTTACATAGGTTACATATTTTATATCTACGCTGTGTGTCGAAAGTTAAGGATGAGCTAATCAGGCAGTAATCGGGGATGTTTTTTATGCAAAAACCATGAGACATAAAAACATATCTTTTTTATGTCTCATGGCCGGATGAATTTTCAAGGTTAGATTCTTTCGCTTTCTCTTCTTATTACCGCAATCCTTCTCGGATATAT
>CAYYKZ010000311.1:0-3735 GCA_964468455.1 uncultured Leptospirales bacterium
CAGGGGATATCAGGGAAAAAATTGAAGGAGTCGAGTTTATTGAACCTGTATTTAACCTTAATGCAATATGGATTGACCCTGAAAGCAGAGATTATGCTGAAAGCAAGGGCTATACAGTTGTGGACTGCCCTACTATTGTGGCTACTCATCTAACTGAAATAATAAAAAGACATGCTGATGAAATTCTGGGAAGAGAGGAAGTTCAGAAACTGATAAATAATATAAAAAACGACTACGCTGCAGTAGTGAAAGAGATTGAAGAAAAGATGAAGCTGGGAGAAATGCAGAAGGTTCTTCAGAATCTCCTCAGGGAAAGAGTATCAATCAGGAATATGGTTACTATTCTGGAAACTCTTGCCACATATGCTGAATACACAAGAGATCCCGGCGTATTAACCGAGTATGTACGGGCGGCACTTTCGAGACAGATTGCAGGAAGTTATCTTGCAGAGGATAATGTTCTTTCTGTAATTACTGTTGATCCTGAAATTGAAGGAGTAATAAGGGATTCTATTCATGAAGATCCTGTGGAAGGACGCATTGCAGGTATGGATCCTGATACTCACAGTATTATTGTAGGATCTCTCCTTGATGCATACCAGAGAGCAAGCAAAATGGGGTATACACCGGTATTTCTTGTTTCACCTCAAATAAGGAGTGTTACTTTTACACTTCTTGAAAGAGAAGTCCAGGCTCCGGTTGTGCTGGCTTATAATGAGATAAGCCGGAACGTGAAGGTGAATGTGGTTGTGTCGGCACTTGTGCCTAATGCTGCATAATAATTAAAGTATGAAATTATTTAAGAATATATAATATAATATCAGGAGATTTATAATGAAATATCTCAAAATAACTGCAGACAATTATAATGAAGCAATGAAAAAGCTTAGAATGGAACATGGGGATGAGGCTATTCCGATAAGTCATAAATATGTTAAACAGGGAGGATTCCTGAATTCCAGGTTTTTTGCCAGAGAAGTGGTGGAACTGACAGCTGCAGTAAAAGAGAAAAGGGCTTTTTCCGGTGCAGGACAGCTTAAAAAGAAAAGTTCAATCGATTTTACAGTTGGAGATAACAAAGAAGCATCCAGGATAGGGAAAGTTCAGGAAATACTGGAAAGGGCTTCTGCTGTAAAAGATGACTTTAATATGGATTCGATTAATAAGTCTATTGATTCACTCAGCAGCAGTTTGAGCAGTTTTAAAAAACCGGAAACGCAGGTGATTTCCGATGCTTCTGATGAAGGTACTGTAAAACTGTCGAACAAGGCGGTGGAGACAATCTCAAGAGATGTTGAAGGGAATGAATCTGACCTTGTGAAAAATATTGAGCGTGAAGTTAATGATATTAAAAATGCTCTTAACAGGCTTCTTGAAGGTCAGAAACAATCGGGTCAAAACGGGCACACTATTTCCGCTGATGATTCAGTAATGAAACCTTACCGTGATATTTTAAGGGAAAATGATTTTGACCCTGAAGAGTGTGAAATAATGATAAGAGAAGTCAGGAATACCATAAGCAGAGAGGATCTTAAGGACAGATATAAAATTGAAAAAAGCATTAAGGATCTTCTTAAGAACAAAATTCTTACATCCGGACCTATAAAAAAAGGGAATAGAAAAAAAATAATTATGTTTGTGGGTCCCACAGGCGTGGGTAAAACAACAACAATGGCAAAACTGGGCGCAATTCATTCTCTTAGAGAGGGGAATAAAGTTACCTTTATCACAATAGATAATTACAGGATTGCCGCAACAGAACAGCTGAAAAAATATGCGGAAATCATGAAAATTCCCGTTCATGTTATCAGCGATCAGAAAAATTTCAGGGAAATTATTGCCAGAGAAAAATCGGATATAATACTTGTTGATACATCCGGAAGAAGTCATAATAATGAACTGAAAATTGCAGAAATAAAAAGTTTTGCTGAAACAGTTGAATACGATTTTGAAAAAGTACTTTGTGTGAGTGCAAATACTAAAAAAAGGGATTTGAATGAGATTTTTAAGGCTTTTGGAGTAATGCAGTTTGATAGTGTTATTATTACTAAAGTTGACGAAACTTCTTTTATCGGGAATGTAATCAATGTTGCCGATAAATATAATAAGCCCATCTCCTATTTTACAGACGGGCAGGAGGTGCCTAACGATATTCATGTTGCCGATCCTGAAGAGATCGCTGATATGATGATAGGCAGTTCCGCTGAATAACACTCAGGAGGTCCTCAGTGGATCAGGCGGCAAATCTCAGAAGGCTGGTTCTGCAGCAGAATAACAGCAGTTCTGCCAGAACAAGGATACTTGTAATTACAAGCGGCAAAGGGGGTGTTGGTAAAACAAGCCTCTCTGTAAGTCTTGCAATTGCTTTGGCACAGGACGGAAAGTCGGTTACAATGATTGATGCGGATCTGGGCCTTGCTAATATAAATGTAATTCTGGGTATTATACCTAAATATAATCTTTATCATGTGATAAAAGGGAAAAAGAAACTCAGTGATATTATTATAGAAGTACCTGAGGGAATTAAAATTATTGCAGGCGCATCAGGATTTCATCAGCTTGCTAATCTTGATGCAAAACAGAGAGAGGATTTTATAGGATCTATTTCGGAGCTTGCAAATGATGATTATCTTATTATTGATACAGGTGCAGGTATATCGCAGAATGTTTTAAGTTTTATTCTTGCAGCAGATGAAATAATTGTTGTAACAACACCGGAACCTACTGCAATAACAGATGCTTATGGTATAATTAAAACAATAGCTTCACATAATAATGAAAAGCAGATAAAGCTTATTGTAAACAGAGCTCAATCCGTTACTGAAGGGCAAAGGGTTGCTCAGAGGGTGATAAATATAGCGGGACAGTTTCTTAATGTAAAGGTGGAAAATCTCGGTTTTGTCTATGAAGACGCCTATGTGCCAAAATCAGTAAGAAATCAGAAGCCTTTTATTGTGGGGTATCCAAAAAGTAAAGCTTCAGGATGTGTAAAAGTTATTGCTGACAGGATAAATAATAAAGAAATGGATAATGATAAAAATGGGGGAGTTTCATCCTTTATAAGAAATCTGATAGGCCATTTTAACATGGATAGCGAATAAAAGAAAAAGGCTTGATTTGTTTTTTTAATTTTTGTTATTTATAATATATAGAGGGGTAATCCTTTTAAAGATGTTGAAACTTCAAGGGCTTGGAATAGAAACAAAAGCGGGGCTGCTTTTCGGTGTTACCGGCTTTGTGCTGTCCTTTATAACCGGATTTATATCAGGAGTAAGTTTTTCTGTTGTAATAATACGATCGGTTATAACTGTTCTGGTTTTTACCGGCATAGGTTTTGCTGTTTTAATGATTCTTAAAAAATATGTGCCCGAAATGTATGAAGTACTGTCTGATTCCGGGAATTCTGATGAAGCAGCTGTTCATGAGCCGGATGGAAACAGTTCAGAGATATATTCTGATAATAACGGCCTTTCTGAATCAATGGAAGGTGAGACCGCCTCTTCAGAGTTTAAGGAGCTGAATAATCAGTCCTATGAGAGGCTTACCTCTGTAGAGGATCAGGGACTTAATAATGAACTTAATGTTTCTGAAGGGAAAATGGGTAAACATATAATAATGCAGGATGAGTTTAATGGATATGAACCAAAACTTATTGCTGAAGCTGTACGAACTATGATGGGTAAAGATAAAGAATAATTTTCCGGGAATGTGTTTATGGATAATAAAAAATTTAAA
>CAYYKZ010000312.1:0-3699 GCA_964468455.1 uncultured Leptospirales bacterium
GGTAAGATAAGTATTGCTGTTATTAAAATATTTTGTATCCTCCTTCTGTCTTTTCCTCTCTGGTGAATCATTTTTTTCATCGAAGGAATTCAGGGCTGCCATTTGAGGAACTGGCCCTGCTGTGCGATGAATAGCAAAAATATAGAGGATTATATTTTTTTATGCGACCTGACTTACAAGGCAGGTCTCTTTTTTATGTAAAGAGGTGTCCTGCCTTGCAAGGATGGACTGAATTTCTGATGAGGAGCTGTTGAAGCAGAGATGTCTAAAGAATTAACCTGTATGGATTCATCTGCATCAGAAGACAGGGAGTCTAGCCTGCAAGAGGAGACTCAAGAGGCGCTGATTCTCTGTATTGAGAAGGGGTTTTGCCGGTAATTTTTTTGAATACACTGTTAAAGGCCGACTTGGAATTGAACCCGGCCCTGAATGCAATAGAAATTATACTGGCATCAACATTATCCGGATCATTGAGAATAATTTCCGCTTCCTTTACTCTGTATTCATTTATGAAAGTATAGAAATTTTTTCCAAGCATGCTGTTTATGACAATAGAAAGGTGGTGGTGGGGAATCCCCGTTTTCACGGAAAGTTCCCTGATCGAGATATTCTCGTCAAGATATGGTTTTTCATCTTCCATATATTTTTCAAGCATGTTAAGGTAGTCATGCTGAACCGAGATATCAATATTCTGCCTGGCATATTTTTCCTGTCCCGTTTCAGGTGTAGGTGCCTCGTCGAGAGTCCTGTTCATCTCCAGATTTTCCTTTGAAATCTCAGGAGTGTTAACCAGGTAATAGGCTGTGACAAAAATAATAGCTATAACAAAAAGCAGGTTTATTACTATTACCCAGGGATTCCTGTTAACAATTCCAAAGTACTTTATCCAGAATTCAGTATTAATCACAAGCAGGGCTGTGAATGAAAGAGTTACCACCTTCATGATCCAGCTTAGATTATGCCGTTCATAGTCGGAAAAGTAGTCTGTAATTTTTGATGAATATCTTCTAAGGCTTATGAATGACCAGGCCATGTATGCCAGAGAAACCATGAGTCCTGTACCGAGTATGAAGAAAATTGCCCCTTTCATATGCGGCCTGGGGTTTGCCATATCCCCATAGAGATAAATATTGTAGATAAAGATACTCAGGAGAAGAGGATATGGAATGAAGTGCAGTATGTTTTTTGCTTTGAATTTTTCAAGTTTCCCGGTCATAAAAGAAGTATAAAAGTATATAAGAACCCCCAGCACGGATATTCCAGGAAGGGATATGACCGCAACTGTTTTACCAGCCTGAATCATGCTGATGCTGTGCAGATATCCTGCGAGGAAGTTCATGGATACAATAACAAGAAAGAGGGCAAAGAATAAATTTGCAGGCCTGTTGCGTTTCAGCACAAGGAGAATAAAAATCAGCAGCAGTGCCTGCCCTAACTCAGCTATTGTCAGAAAGTGTAGTATGTCATGAAATTCCTGTCTCACAATTATTCCCTATAAAAAAATTCCGGAGAATCAGATTTCTCCGCCATCTGCAAAAAAGAAATGAATCCTTAGTCGCGGTACATTTCAGAAATTTCCACAAGAATGGAGTGCCCTTCCTCGATGTTTCCTTCGCGTATGCGTCGCATCCAGAAAGTCCAGTCTGGTGAGCAGAAATCGCTGTCGTGCCTGCTTATTCCCATCTCAAAGCAAATTAAATCAGCAAGGTCGTAGCATGAAAAGCCGTACGCGGAATTTCTGAATCTGCTGTAATCCTCTTCTGAATCAATTTTTCCTGAAATCATGTCCGCTTTTGTGCTTACGTTTAACATCTTTTCTTTGTAATTATCTACTTTAACAATCTGGCTGTAAATCCCCAGGAGTCCATTAACCTTGTCACCTAATCTGCTATAGTGGTAATTCTCTTTGCTGATGGAGGCTTTTATTAATGGCCTGGCATAATTAAAAAGACGCCTCAGGTTTTCCGGGCTACGGTCAATACGGTAAATTGCGTATGCAAGAAGCCTGTCTGCGCCTTTCAGGTCGGTCTGGTCTGCATAATAGCCCTGGTGGCGTTCGCTTTTATCAACAAATTCAGGAATGGCATTGTAGATGTACCAGAAGTAGTTGGATGTTATGTTAGTGCCGAACTGCGAGTGGTTATACAGCACATATCTGGTAAAGTATCTTTCCATAAGTTTCAGGTTCTTTTCTGAAAGTGAGTTTAAGTCACCGGTGGAAAGGAGGGACTTAAGCACAATTGCCTGGTCTGCCGGGAGGTCGTGATAGTCTGTTTTTATAAGGGGAATAGATTTGCTGCTTTCACCCAATAAGTGTCCTGATCTGAAATGAGTGAGCAATATTACGCTAATGAAAAATATTATTGGAAGTGGAAGATATTTGATTTTTTTCATTTGATTGTCCTTTTAGTTTGTTATCTTTTTAATATTTACAGCATCCGATTTTTGTGTCAATTTTATTAAGTTTTCAAACCATCTTTTTAACAGGCTTTTCAGGGGGCGGATTCATGGAAATAACTTTAACAACACCGGCTCTTCTTTTTTCAGCAATATCGCTTCTGCTTCTTGCCTACACTAACCGCTTTCTCGCAATTGCAAATCTTATTCGCTCTCTTTACGACAAGTACAGGGAAGACCCCAGGGAAAGGATTATGGGGCAGATTCAGAACCTGAGACTCAGGGTGCGCCTTATTAAGAATATGCAGTTCCTGGGAGTGGGGAGCCTCCTTTTATGTGTAGCTTCAATGTTTTTTCTGTATATCGGTTTTACACTTTTTGGTGTATGGGCCTTTGCAGTGGCTCTGGTTATGCTTATTTTTTCACTGGGTATATCCATGTGGGAAATTCATATGTCAGTTGTTGCTCTTAATCTTCATCTTGGCGGGATTGAAGAGATAAGGAAAAATCTTTCTGCAGGCCGCGGGCCTGAGCTTTAACCGGTTCCACCTGTCCGGTTATGTCTCATTGTCAGCAGCGCAGGCGGGCAGATGCTGACGCGATATTTATACTATTGATACTTTCTGCTGCTTAAAAAAATTTATTACCATGTTTGAAAGTAAGTTCTGCAGAAAAACGTAATTTTTTTAAAAAATAAAAAATATGAAATAATTTTTCGTTGACATTAATAGGTGGTAAAAATAATGTCCATCTTGTTGCTGCATGAGTGGCGGCAACAACAACTGAGTCTTCTTCAAAGAATCTGAAAACTACTAATGTTAGTAAAGTGTCAGAATCTCCAAAATAAGGGCCTTGAAAAAGGTATTTGTTTTTTGGGGATTTTTTTTGCGTGTTTTTAGATGATTTGAGTTGGTTTGCTCTTTGAAAACTGGGTAGTAGAAGTAGTAGAAACAGCAGACGTTAATTACAAGTTTGGAAACTAATTATCTAATGATAAATTATCATGGAGAGTTTGATTCTGGCTCAGAACTAACGCTGGCGGCGCGTCTTAAACATGCAAGTCGAACGGTATCCTTTGAGCTTGCTTAAAGGAGAGAGTGGCGAACGGGTGAGTAACACGTGAATAATCTGCCTTCAGGTTGGGGATAACCTCGGGAAACCGAAGCTAATACCGGATAATATGGCATCTGCACAAGCAGGAGTCATTAAAGATGGGGACCGCAAGGCCTATCGCCTGAAGATGAGTTCGCGGCTGATTAGCTTGTTGGTGGGGTAACGGCCTACCAAGGCGACGATCAGTAG
>CAYYKZ010000313.1:0-3698 GCA_964468455.1 uncultured Leptospirales bacterium
TTTGCTGCTGATAATGGCCTGGCTGTTATTAAAAGAATAATCTCTGAATCGCATGATTATCTGAATAGAAACGGGGTTATTCTTCTGGAAATTGGAAGCAGCCAGGGGGATTATGTATCTGAACTTGGAGAAAAAAAGGGATATACTGTTTCAATTTTAAATGATTATTCAGGACTCCCCAGGGTTGCCACTTTAAAAAATAATAATTAAGCCAATGGGTAATTTTACTATTACTTCATTGTAACAATATAAGAATTATTGTTGCGCTTCTATCTTATAAAATTATATTTGTTAATAATTTTAATTCTTTAATTTTTATTTTAGTCTTAAAGATAAAATTGGATCTCCCCGCCGCCTTCGGCGGCGGGGAGATCAGAGTATATTCATATTATTCAACTGGAAGAGGATGGGATCTGGTGGTCTCCGCGGTCTTCAAAACCGTAGGCCGTAGTTTACTGCGGCGGCAGGTTCGATTCCTGCTCCTTCCGCATTTCTTTAAAATACGGGGGCTTTGTGCCCCCTTATTATTTATCAGTTTTTCTCTCTTTCCAGTACTCCGGATCTCGATGAAGATTCATTACTGCAAGTATAAAAATACCATCTTCCTCTTTTGAATAAAGTATGCCGTAGGGGAATCTTTTCACAAGGGTTCTTCTGATTTCATCCTCCAGCAAAGCCCAGGCTTCAGGATATTCATTGGAAATCCTGACAGCGGAATAGACTTCAAGGGCAAAGTCATATCCCAGACCTGTTTCAATTTCTTCATAATAATCAATTGCTTCAAGAAATTCTTTTTCAGCATCAGGGTGAAATGAAAAGCTCATTTATCAAATCGTTCCCAGACATTTTTAAAAACTTTTTCACCATGAACAGGAAGAGCTGAACCGGAACGCAATTCGTTTAGACGTTTTCTTGCGACAGCTGACCATTTTTTGTCTATCTCAGATTCAGGTTGATTAAGGCTTCGAAGAAGAGAGTCAACCACCAGGGCGCGGTCTTCTACCGGTAGTAAAATAGCCTGTTCAATCAGTTCTTTTGTATTCATGCTGTTACCTATTCTGTTTATAATTTAACATGAAAAGAATTATATGTGTCAGATTATCAGTATAATATATTATATCAAGTATAATTCAATATACAGGATTTGTCAGTTTTTCATTGACTGAATGGGAGCAGGTATACGGCCCCCCCGTTTTACAAAAATATCTGCAGATTCTGTATGAACAGGAATTATCCTCGCTTTCCCAAGAAGCCCGCCAAGTGATATTTCATCTCCAACTTTCTTTCCCGGAACGGGTAAAAGCCTTACTGCAGTTGTTTTGAAATTTACAACACCGATGCTTATCTCATCTGCAATTATTGCTGCTATTGTTTCAGCACTGGTGTCTCCCGGTATTGCTATCATGTCCAGCCCCACAGAGCAGACTGCTGTCATTGCCTCCAGCTTGTCAAATGTGAGATGCCCTTCTGCTGCTCTCTGCTCCATTGTTGCATCTTCGCTGACAGGGATAAAGGCTCCGGAAAGTCCCCCTACAAAGGATGATGCAAAGGCGCCGCCTTTTTTTACAGCATCATTTAAAAGTGCAAGGGCAGCTGTTGTTCCGTGAGTTCCGCAAACCTCAAGTCCCATTGCCTCGAGTATGTCCGCAACGCTGTCTCCTATTGCCGGTGTGGGGGCGAGGGAAAGGTCAAGAATGCCGAAGGACATACCAAGTTCTTTTGCCACTTCTCTTCCTACAAGTTCTCCCATGCGGGTGATTTTAAATGCCATTTTTTTAACTGTGTCTGCAACTATTTCCAGGTCCGCATCCTGAGGCAGGGCCTTAACTGCCCTGTGCACAACACCCGGGCCGGATACTCCAACATTTATTGTGCAGTCACCTTCCCCTGGCCCGTGGAGGGCTCCTGCCATAAAAGGGTTATCCTCTGGAATGTTGGCAAATACAACAAGTTTAGCGCATCCTATTGCCTGTCTGTCAGCAGTAAGATCAGCCGCTTTTTTTACGGCATGCCCCATTCTTAAAACCGCGTCCATATTTATCCCCGATTTTGTGGTTGCCACATTAACCGAACTGCATAATCTTTCTGTTGATGCAAGCACATGGGGAATGGAGTCTATAAATACAGATTCAAACGGGGTTATACCCTTATGTATCAGGGCTGAATATCCGCCTATAAAATCTATGCCTATCTCCTTCCCCGCCTTGTCAATTATTTCAGCAGCATTTACAAGCTCCTCTACCCCGTAATTCCCGGCAAGTATAAGAGAGAGGGGAGTGAGAGAGATTCGTTTGTTTACAATTTTAACACCATACCTTTTTGCGATTTTTTCAGCAACAGGAACAATAGAGGAAGCCTTTCTAAGCATTTTTTCCCTTACTTTTTCAGCTGTTGCCTTAATTGAATCTGTGGTACAGTCAAAAAGATTTATCCCTGCTGTGACAGTACGCACATCAAGATTTTCCAGAGCATTCATTTTTATTGTTTCAAGTATTTCTGATACTTCAAAATTCATTGTTCTACCTGTCCTTATATCCGGTTCATACTTTTGAATATATTTTCATGCTGAATATATATTTTCAGATTTTTTTTATCAGCAACTTCATCCATTTTTATCTGAAGCTCATCAAGAGTTATGTTCATTCCTGCTACATTTATTGTAAGTATAAGGGCAAAATACCCGCTTACTATTGCCTGGTTCATCCCTTCAATATTAGCGCTGTTTTCAGCGAGTATGCGGGTAACCTCTGCAACTATACCAACAGAATCCTGACCTATTACTGAAACTACTGCCATTTCTGTGGGGGATTTTTCTTTCATCTGCAGGTTAAGAAGCACCAGCTCATCAGGATGTACTGACAGCGAGAGGCTGCCCGTTATTTTTTCAACAATGGCTTTTATTTTGTCAGGAGCGGTTCCTGCTCCCAGCTCGTCAATAATTACATTTTTTACGCTCTGTTCAATTTTGCTTTTTATATCCATAATACGCTTCCTGAGTAAATATTTTTTCAGTGCCTATTCCTTAAATATTATTTTAAAAAAATGCTTGAATACCATCAAAGCTGAATACCGGGGTGGTATTAAAAAAGCAATATTACACTAAAATATATCTTCAGGAATAATTACTGATTTTTTGAATTTCTGCTACTGGGGGAAGGACGTCTATAATTAATTGATATTATTTTAAAAAAAAGATGCGGAATCTGTTTTTTAAAAATATGTCCTGCGTTTTTTGAAATTCACCATATGAAATTAAAGTTCTTGAAATATTCACAGAAAAAAATATTAAGTTAAATCATCCGGACAATAACTTGAAATTGGGCAAAGGGATATTATGGCGCATAATGATGAAATAAACAGTCTTCTCAGGGCTATACCGCAGGTGGAGAAACTGATTCAGGAGAGCGATATTTCGGCTTTTATCAAAGATATAGGCAGAAATCAGGTTGCAAAGGCAATCCGCTCAGGTATTGAAGAATTCCGTCAGGGTATTATTAAAGGGGAATCATCTGACCCGGAGCTTTTAAAAAGCAGAATTATTGAAAAATGTATATTTAAACGTTCGGAAAAACTTCAGAGGGTTATAAACTGTACGGGTGTGATTATTCACACTAACCTGGGAAGGGCACCACTGGGGAGTGGTATCCTGGAGAGTTTGAAGGAAAATATTTCAGGTTACTGCAATCTGGAATATCATA
>CAYYKZ010000314.1:0-3677 GCA_964468455.1 uncultured Leptospirales bacterium
ATGCTTCATCTCAGCAAGAAGATTAATATAATGAGTTACATTTTTATCCTTGAATTTAACCTCATCGAGTTCCATGCTGAGCAGGGTACTTACTGTAGAGAAAACCTCCTGCAGCCACTCCATACCAGAAACCAGATCATCAAGCTCATCGGCCTCCGCTCCCTGCTGTTTTATTTCAAGCATATAGTCTATTACCCTGTCACAGTAGATAATAGCCTCATTAAGAGTTTCATAAACAATGTCAGCCCTTGACTGGATAAGACAGTTTAATACGGATACCCCGTCAATAGGAATCTCCGGAACCTCTTCAACTCCAAAATGATTCCCGTCAACATCAACACCGATAAAAATGAGTTCTCTCTCATTTGCCCATTGAGAAATCGAATTAACAACATCCTTAACAGTTTTTTCATCTTCAAGTTCTATTTCAACAGAGTAATTATTAATCTGAATATCCATCAAGTCCTCCAGTAAAGATTATTAAGTCCGGATATATTAAAATCCGGGCTGTAAAAATAAACAAAAAAACCGGACACAACACAGGGCCGGAACAAAAAATATATTATCAGGGCAGATTACAACCTTACTCTCCCTGTTTCTGATTACCCATCTGCTGGTTCATCCAGGTTTGCTGATTCTTTGAGCCTGAAATTGATCTTTCCATGGATGCAAATTTCTTTCTGAGCTTTTCTTCAAACTGCTTAAGATGCGCTTCCTGTCTCTGAATCCTTTCATTTGCCATTTTAATGGAATTATCTTCAAACTCAATTTTGGTTTCTATAATATTTTTCCCGAAGGATATATAAGGATCAAGGGTTCGCGTAAGAGTAAACGCCATCCCTGTATCAACTCTGTTGTCACCTGCATAATCAGAACCGAAAAACATCCGCACCCCTTCAGGGTTTTCTATGATCGCTTTTCGAAGCTCAGCCTCATCAATTACAAGCTTCCCCTCCTGTATAGATTCCCAGCTAGAATTCACCTTACCAGTGGAAATACCCATTTGTGAAAACATTTTTATAGGCTTGTCTGCCCTGCTCTGATAAGCTCCGGATACAACACCTTTAAGAGCGCTCTCAAGCCTAATGATTGTCATGTCACCAACGAAAATTCCGCTTTCATCGAGTTTTCTTGATTCGCCAGGCTTGTCAATTTTTACTGTTTTTGTAATTTTTCTGTGGAAATCAATATAACTATTATAGGCTTCCACAAAATTTTTTATCTGTTCAATTGGCTTTTCAATATCGTGATCCGTTTTAATCTCAACAGGATGATCCGACTTTCTTTTAAGATTAAGGACAAGTCCTTTTATTATATCATTCAGTTCCTTATTACTGTCCCTCTCAACTTCAATGCCGTCAACTTTAACAACAGCATTTTTTGCTTCATCAACAACATTCTTAAGTTCATATTCACCGGTACTTTCAAGAGGGGTTGAAAAAACCGGTTCACTGAAAAGAGTATTCCCCTTGTTGGAATAAAAAACAACCCTTGATATTTTTTTCCCTTCAAAATCTCTACCCACTGGTATTTCCTGACTTTTAGCAGCATCACCTGCAAGAGGATAAATTTTTTCTGTTCTTTTACCATCTGCAACTGATATGACACCGATACCGGTTAAGCTGTCAAATTTTCTGGTTTCCTTCTCATCAAGGGGCCTGACCCTGGAAATATTATAGCTTTTAAGCTTAATACCCTTAATGTTAATCTCCTCTTCAGGCCCGGTTTCCACTTTATACGGAATAGCCTCTTCAACTTCCTGATTATATTCAAAATTGAAATTTAAAACTGTTTCTTTAGAAATATCCACTGCAAGGGGAAGCTCATACTCCTGCCACATAAGCCCTTTAACAGTAAGAGATTTACCGTCACCGGAAACCTCAATAGAGCCGTCAGGATTCTCAGGTTTGGCATCACCCTGGTAGGAGGAAAAGAATTTCCGGTCAAACACCAGAGGCGCATTATCATTATTTTCATTTTTTTTATCTGTAACAAAGCCTGCAGCTTTAAGCAGTTCTTCAGAACCGGAAAGTTTAATATTTCCTTTCTTTCCCGCAACCTTTGATGTAAGAGCAATTATATGATTATTTCCGGAAGTCTTCACAAAACTGATTGAAACAAGTGAAGACGCCTCTTCACCAATTGCATCTGACAGGCCCTTTATTTTACCGCCTCGAAAACGCACCGGCTTTGACTCCCCATTAACTTCTATAACCAGCCTGCCTGCAGGAAGTTTAACATCACCGTCAATATTATCTGAAGTTATTTTATGATTGGAAGCGAGTTCAACCACTTCGACTGAAGTGGTACCCACATCTGCGTATTTTGTAGCAGTAACATCAAGAACTGACGGATCGGAGGATAGGGATCTTTTTTCATCATAGGATGCCCTGAAGCCATAAAGCTCTTTTGCTTTTGAGTCAAGGTCTTTCAGCCTGGTACTGAGATGAGTAAGTACCTCTTTTTTCTGATTGTTGAGAATTTTGCTTTGTTCAAGCTTCTTTATAGGCTGAGACTCAACCTCAACAAGTTTACTTATAATGGCATCTGTATCTATACCTGAAGCCATTCCACCCATTGTTACAGGCATTTTGATCCTCCCTAAATAAGCCCTTTAAAAGTAAGACCAGAGAGTTTCATAAAATGTTACTCTCTCTCCTGCATGCCTGAAAAAAAGTTAACAATTCTTAAGAAAAAATCAATATTTTCAGACATGAATTACTCTATAGGCATATTATCGGCATAAATGCAGAAAAAGTTAAGAAGAATGTGACATAAAAAGAAAGGAAATGCCAGTTTAGCGAGGATCAGGGATAAACCTATTATTATAAAAAATGCGCAAACTTATCCCCTCCTGCAAAGCAGGTTATTAATTTTAATATAAAAACAGTTAAGCCTCTTCTCTACCTTGATTCATCAATAAAAAGACCCAGGTATTCCTGAAAATGCTCCAGAAGCTTAAGAGAGTATTTTGCAGGTATTTCACGGACAACTTCATTTGTATCAGAATTAATCACTTTGATTATTATTCTGTTGGTTTTGTCATGAAATGAAAACTGGACTTTCTCATTAAAATTCTTTGTAATACTGTTAAGATTTTTCACTACATCTTCGACATCCCTGTTGCCGGATAAAACCTGGCTTTCATTAGCAGACTCTTTATTATTTTCGCGGACATGCTTTTCCGGAACACTGCTGCTATGGATGCCCATTGTTCTGCTGAATGTATCTACAACGTTCATTATATCCATGATCTGCCTCCTTGCATGATCTTAAAAAACTGTTACCTCCCTTTTAAAAAAAGTTTCCCTCCCCGGCCTCCCAACCGGAGAGGGGGGGCCAGCCGCACTGCAGGGCCGGCCTTTGCTGTAAGTCAGATTCTTATTCCAGTAGTTTCATTACCAGTTTAGGTTTAAAATTAGCCTGAACAAGCATCGCAGTACCTGTTTGAACAAGAATCTGGTCTCTTGTGAAATTAACCATTTCTGCTGCCATATCCACGTCACGCAGTCTCGAATCAGCAGCCATCATATTTTCATACGATAAATTTAAAGCCCCAATCGTATTTTCAAGTCTGTTATAATAAGCTCCAAGGTCTGCCCTTTGCCGGTTCAGCCTTTCCAGAGCGCTGTCGACATAACCTATCATGGAGTTTGCCTGCCCAACAGTTGAAATTG
>CAYYKZ010000315.1:0-506 GCA_964468455.1 uncultured Leptospirales bacterium
CCCACGGTCCCGCTAGCCGTCCGCACCGCCGATGCACCCACTACGTTTCTCATTAACTTTCTCCCATTTATTTCCGGGTTTTCCCGCATGCCATCAAAAATGACGCATTTCGATACTACTACCTGTTTTGAAAATAGTACCATTACTACCGTGCATATTCAAGCACTAGGGGGGCGGCAAACGAAGAACAATGAATACCTATCAGACCCAAGGGATAGAAAAAATAATGGAAAGCAAGGAGCAGTAGTGCAACGGCACTGTTCCGTTTTGTCGGACTGAGGTGTCGGGTCCGCAAAAAAGTTGGGACAGCCATCGGCGCGGTTCAGGGGCACATGCAATGCTTATAGCGTTCGTGCGCGTCGGAGGCAGTTCCATTTTTTGCTCAATGAATATCTCAGGGCCATTTTCTGTGTGGAACATACCATCACAGAGCGTCGTGTAGGGAAAGAGTGTAAACCTCGGCGTTCGCCGTATCCTCAAAAAATTTTTTCGTCCCCCCCATTGCC
>CAYYKZ010000315.1:516-3667 GCA_964468455.1 uncultured Leptospirales bacterium
GTCGTGCTTTTCAGGGACTGTATCTGCTACTTTTGCCATTGCCCGTAGAAATTTTTTCTTGTCCGCTTTTGACACGCGATTAAGAAGATAATCAGCGGTTTCCAGCGCGGAAATCTTCTCCGCTATGGCCAAGGTGGCAAGTTGGTTTATGGAGATATTTTCCTGTTCGGCCACCTTTCGAATATGTTCATGCAGGGAGTCAGGTAAACGAAGACTGATGGTGCTCATGGTTTTGCTCCTATTTTGGCCAAACTGAACGGGCAACTTTCATAAAAGCTGCCAGTTTTTTGGGATCTACGGGATTTTCGGTTTCACAATTCACTTTAATTTTTGTGCCCAGAAATCGTTTATACTTAAAATAGTATCAAGCCCTATGCTGTCCATAATTCCAAAGGGCCCGAACATCATGTGTGTAACACCCATCCAGGCCCTGTCTATATCCTCAACAGATGCGACTTTTTTCGAAGCCAGGTTCTGGGCAGTAAGAAAAAGCCCCCCAAGCATATAATTAAACACATACCCGGAGTGTTCCTTTTCCAGCATAATAGGGAGCTGCCCTATTCTTTCAGCAAATCCCTTTACAAAAGAAACAGCCTCCTTTGATGTGCCGGGATGGGGCATTATATCCACAATATTTGTCATGGACACATCGTGAAAATGGAGTGCCAGAAATTTTTCAGGCCTCCCTGTACCGTGTGCAATCATGGAAGGTAGAAGACTGGAGGTATTGGTAGTAAAAACAGTTCTCTCAGGGCATAGATCATGGAACCGGGAAAATATTTCCATTTTCAGTTCCGGCTTTTCAGGGACAGATTCGATTATTATATCAGCCTCTGATGCAGCCTCTTCCGGGTCTGTAGTTGTGCTTATTCTTTTAAACGCTGCATCTGCTTCATCCTGACTTATTTTTTTCCAGGCTACCATGCCTGCCATAATTTTAGGAATCCTCTTTAAGGCATGATCAAAGGCCTCTTCATTTATATCATATATTACAACATCCAGCCCCGCAAGTGAACAGGGTACGCTTATCTGCTGACCCATTGTGCCCGCTCCAAGGAGAAGCACCTTTTTGATATCTTTAACTTCCATTTGTCCCCCCTATATTTCCGATTTTTCAATAACATTCAAGGCTGTTGATTCAAGAATACGAACCGCGTGAATAAGCATTGCAAAGCGCTTATCCTCTGTCTGGCCGTGATAGAACCTGTAATATATCTGCTGTGCTATTACAGCCAGACGGAAAAGACCAAAGCAGAAGTAGAAGTCAAAATTTTCCACACTGATGCCGCTCATCTCTCCATATAGTTTTATTATTTCATTTCTGGTAAGCATGCCGTCCTCTGTTGTACAGAGCTGCTTTATCATCTGCAGATTTTCAGGGTCATCCCTGTCAACCCAGTATGCAAGAGAACTGCCAAGATCCATGAGAGGATCACCGATTGTGGCCATTTCCCAGTCAAGAACCCCGATAATTTCCAGGGGGTTTTCCTGATTTAACACCACATTATCAAACTTGTAGTCTCCATGAATAACACCCGGCCAGGGCGAGTCATTCTGAATTTTATCGTGAAGCCACTGCATTACCTTTTCAAAATCAGGAGCATCCGGAGTCTGCGCGGCTATATATCTGCGGCTCCATCCGTCCACCTGTCTGAAAATGTAGCCTTCAGGTTTCCCGAAATTCTCAAGCCCTGCAGCAGCATAATCGACTTTATGGAGGCTGCAGTGCAGGCTCACAAGATTTTCACAAAGCTGCCTCGCCTTATCAGGTGAAAGTTTTATTTCTTCAGGAACGGTTTTACGAAGTATTACACCTTTAATTCTTTCCATAACATAGAAGGGAGCACCCATAACAGATTCATCCTCACTGTAGAGAAGAACCTCCGGTGCACATGGGAACTGCGGTTTTAAGGCTTTCAGAATGTTATATTCTCTGGACATGTCATGGGCGGTTTTCGCCTTTTTCCCGAATGGAGGGCGTCTTAAGACCATCTCATAATCACCAGCCTTTACAAGATATGTGAGATTAGAAAACCCGCCTGGGAACTGCCGGATTTCAATATCACCTTTAATGCCGGGAATTGAACCGCGAAGAAACTCGGAAACCTTTGCTATGTCAAGTTCCTCCCCCTTTCGTACAACTCCCGCTTCATCAATAATTCCCATAACCCCTCCTTAACTGATACTTACTTTATCAGAATAAATGATTCAATAAATTCCATAAGAAAATCAGCATATGATTCAACTGAGACTCCCCTCTTTTTATACTTCCGCCTCTTAAGGTACCAGTCCTGAAGCATCCCCTTAATCATTGACGCAGCAAGAAGGGGATTCCTCTCTTTAAATTCACCGGCAGCAGCGCCATCCGCGATTATGTCAGAAAAAATCTTCTCTGTAGCAAGTTCACTTTCAATTGCCTTTTTCTGCTCATCCTTTGAAAGATTTCTGGCCTCCATAAAAGAGAAGTAAAACCACTCCTGCATAACTTCAGAAATATAAAGATGGGCCCTCACTCCCAGTTGAAGTCTGTCAGCAAAGGATTTTCCTCTGCCTATTTCTTCGAGAAGGATACCTCCTGTTATACGGCGTCCCTGGTCCTGAATAATATTCGCAAGCTCATCTTTACTTTTAAAATATGAATAAAGGGCGCCCATGCTCAGCCCTGATGCCGCGGTCAGATCACGAAGGCTCATGGCCTGAAACCCCATGGTATTGCTTAATTTAAGTGTTGTATTAAATATCACAGTAAGATTTTTTACTGCCACATCCTCTTTCTTGATTTTAATTGAATCCCTGTTTTCATGGAAAATATCACGGCATATATTCTCCATTGATACTTCAACCTTTGATGTAAAATCGCTGAAGGATAGTAATTCTGTTCTGATAATCTCTCTTTCCACGCTTAATCCTTTACTTTAAAAAATAAATATTTTCACCGGATTTTCCGGGAACAAATAAACCCTTTTCAATATCTTGCCCCTGTTTTCAAAGGGAGTACGATGCCTTTAAGTCAAGCCCTCTAAATCTACCCCGGGAGTACTTCTTCGCTTTGCTCAGGGCGCCCATGAGGGGGACGTACAAATGAAAAATTCAAAAAACCTTTAAGTCCCCCTCCGGGGGCAGACTGTGTGAGTATTGAAATAAATTCGAT
>CAYYKZ010000316.1:0-3661 GCA_964468455.1 uncultured Leptospirales bacterium
GGCTGGTATGATGGACTGTAAAAAGGCCCTCACTGAAACAGATGGAGATATGGAAAAGGCGGTAGAATTTCTCCGCAAAAAGGGTCTTGCATCTGCAGATAAAAAAATGGACAGAGAAGTAACTGAAGGAATCGTTGCTTCTTATATTCATAATAATAATAAAATTGGTGTATTGATAGAACTTAAAACAATGACCGATTTTGTTGCAAGAAATGAAGATTTTCAGGAGCTTGCAAGGGAACTTGCAATGCAGATAGCTGCTGCTAATCCTCTTTATGTTTCTCCTGAAGAAGTGCCTGCAGAGGTAGTTGAAAAAGAGAAGGAAATCTACAGGGAGCAGATGAAAGATTCCGGAAAACCTGAGAATGTAATAGAAAAAATAGTTGAAGGGAAACTGCAGAAGTTTTATTCTGAAGTATGTCTGCTTGAGCAGGAATTCATTAAAGATGGCAGTATTAAGATTAAAGATCTTATTAAAGAAAAAATTGCTACCTTTGGTGAAAATATTGCAGTAGGAAAATTTGCAAGATTCCAAATAGGACTATAATAATGTCAAAAGAGCCGCAATATAAGCGTATTTTACTTAAGTTAAGCGGTGAAGCCCTTGCCGGGCCTGATAAAACCGGTATCAGCCCGGAAATTATTCAGCAGATAGCCTCCGAAATAAAGGAGGTTGCTGAATTGGGCGTTGAAATTGCCATGGTTATTGGTGCAGGTAATATTTTCAGGGGTGCCATGGCTGAGGCTCTGGGTATAAGCCGTTCAACAGGGGATTTTATGGGTATGCTTGCTACAGTGATGAACTCTATGGCTGTGGAAAATACCCTTGAAAAAATGAACCTCCCCACAAGGGTTCTTACTGCTATTGAAATGAAGCACGTGGCAGAACCTTACACTATTCAGAAATCACTTGATCACCTGAAAAAAGGGCGCGTTGTTATTGCTGCCGGAGGTACGGGGCACCCCTATTTTACAACAGATACTGCTGCCAGCTTAAGAGCAGTTGAATTAGGTGCGGATGTTCTTTTAAAGGCAACAAGGGTTGATGGGGTTTATACCGGTGACCCGGAAAAGGACGAGAATGCTGAAAAGATTTCTGAAATATCATATATTGATATGATTAAACAGCAGCTCAGGGTAATGGATCTTACTGCCATTTCTTTATGTATGGACAACAATCTTCCAATTGTTGTTTTTAATCTTTTTGAAAGGGGATCTTTAAAAAAGATCGTCCTTGGCGAAAAAATAGGAACTAAAATTTCCTGATACAGGGTTATTTCAATGATTGATGACATTTTAAGTGATGTTGAAGAGAGAATGCAGAAAAGTATTAAGAGCCTTCAAAAGGAGTTCTCCACTATAAGAACCGGGAGAGCAAATCCTGCTATGTTTGAAGGCCTGAAGGTTGTAGTTTACGGGACTGAAATGCCTATGAACCAGGTAGCAACAATTTCTGTTCCTGAACCGAGACTGGTGGTTATTCAGCCATGGGATAAAAGCAACCTTGCAGAAGTTGAAAAGGCAATTTTAAAGTCAGATCTTTCTGTTAACCCGTCAAATGACGGCAATCTGATAAGAATTCAGATTCCTGAGTTAACTGAGGAGAGAAGAAAGGAGTACGTTAAACTTGCCAAAGGGAAAGCTGAGGATTGTAAAGTTGCCGTAAGGAATGTAAGAAGAGACGGAAATGATATGATTAAGTCACTTGAAAAGGATAAGGAAATATCCGAGGACGATTCCAAGGCTGCCCAGGATAAAATTCAGAAAATTACTGACAAATATATTGATGAAGCACAGAAATTAACAGATAATAAAGAAAAAGAGATACTTAATATATAAATAAAGAGTGTTCCTCCCCTGCAGGTTTCCTGCTTACGGGGGGATAAACTTTTTTATAGATAATAATTAATGAAAAGCTATAAAGAGTTAATTCAGGCTGAGCCAATCCCCCATCATGTTGGTATAATCATGGATGGAAACGGCAGATGGGCGAAGGAGCGGGGGCTTCCGCGTAAAGAGGGGCACAAAATGGGTGCTGAAGTAATTGAACCTCTTATGGATTGTGCAATTTCGCTGGGAATTAAAAAGATTTCTCTTTATGCTTTTTCTGTGGAAAACTGGTCAAGGCCTGTAACAGAGATCCGGGGTTTGTGGGAGCTGCTTGAGGCCTTTTTTAAAAAGAAAATTGATATTATAAATAATAAAAATATAAAAATTGAGCATTCCGGGTCATTAAAAAAACTGCCCCCCTCTACAAGAAAAGCAATTGCAGATTCTGTGGGGAAAACTTCTTCTAATAATGGAATAATTCTTAATTTCTGTATCAATTATGGAGGGAGGCAGGAAATCGTTGATTCTGTCAACTCCTGGCTTGCTGTACGAAAGAAGAATGAAAAAATTACCGAGAAAAGACTTAATTCTTTTCTCTATTCCAGGCATATGCCTGATCTTGATCTCCTTATCAGGACCAGCGGCGAATACCGGATAAGCAATTTTATGCTGTGGCAGATAGCCTATGCTGAACTGCTTTTTACTGATGTATTGTGGCCCGATTTTGGAGCAGAGAATTTTTATAAAGCAATTTGGGAATTTCAAAACAGGGAAAGGAGATATGGAGGAATATGAGCATATTAAATATGGAAACATTTAAAAGAGTAATCAGCGCTTTGGCAGCATTACCTCTACTTGCCTATGTATTAATTACAGATGATTTCCAGTATCTTCCTATCCTGGCAGGTTCTATAGTTATATCATTAGCCGCCCTTTATGAATTTTATATGATTTCCGACAGGGGGGACAACGGCAGGGCCTTTGTTAAAACCGGCCTTTTTTTCGGGCTTTTTATTAATGTTATTATGTATATTTATGCCTTTGGGAAGATGTTCGGTTACTCACGTTATTTTGGTGATATTGATGCAAGGTTGATTCTTGCTGTAATTTCTCTTTTCATGGCTGTAATACTGGTGCTTCAGCTGTTTACAAGGCCTCTTAAAGGGGGGACTTATTCTGTTGCTGTAACGGCTTTTGGAGTCCTCTATGTTGTATTAACAATATCTCATATTATACTGCTCAGGTCTCTTCAGGATGGTGCTTTTTATATAGTTATTCTTATTGCTGTTGTTATGCTTAATGATACCGGTGCATATTTCGGCGGGGTTTTATTCGGCAGGCATAAAGCCAATATCGAGGCATCACCTAATAAATCCTGGGAAGGTTATTTTTCCGGTCTTCTTTTCAGTATTGTTGCATTTGTAATAACCAGTGAAATTTTTGCTTCATTTTTTTCCAGGGGACTATTCACTATGCTCGAAGCGGTTATTCTGGGTATATGCATAAGTGTTCTGGCAAATATCGGTGACCTGGTGGAATCTGCAGCTAAACGGGATGGCGGCTTTAAAGATTCAGGCTCGATAATTCCGGGACATGGCGGGATGTGGGATGTCTTTGATGCTACCATGTTTGCCTTACCTTTCTTCTATTACTATCTTGTATTTAAAGGGATACCCTGATAAACTATGGCCAGTCTTACTATCCTCGGTTCAACCGGATCTATCGGAAGGTCCGCGCTACGTGTTGTAAGGGCTATGCCCGCAAGATTTACTGTTTACGGCCTTGGCTGTAACAGAAACATAGATCTACTCTCTAAACAGATAAGCGAATT
>CAYYKZ010000317.1:0-3656 GCA_964468455.1 uncultured Leptospirales bacterium
CCTCAATCCTTGTTTCATAGCCCACACTTGAATCGTGTTCATCAAGCTGTAAAATCAGGTAGGGTTTATCTGATGCGTCCATTATCTTTTTGAAATATTCTACTGCATATGAGTCGGGAGTACATTTAAATGAAGTCACAAATACCGGATAAAGCCCCTCAGTTTCCGCTGCGGCAGATGCTGCATAAAGGATTTCCGCAGCATAACTCCAGTGAAATGCATTAAGTATTCCATCTGCCCCTCCAGGGCCTTTGCTTTCCGAAAGCATATCCTGGAAAAACACCCTGGAACCGAGCCTGGAAAATATATCCGGAATGCCCTTGTTCATATGTTTAGATAAAACAGTGTAATCCCTTCCCAGAAGGAGTATATTTACATCATCCCTGCTGAATTTTTCATTATAAAGAGATTTCAATTTTTCATCAGCATTCTGCTTATTCTTTAACGCCCTGTCATAGGCGGATGAAACCTGCATATAATTAATTTTCCCGCCGGTTATCATTTTAAGCGTTTTAAGGAGCTGCAGCTTAACCATTGCTGAACTGGAACCTGACCGGAGAAGAGGGGAAAGAATTTTACTGCTGTCAATTAATTCCGATGCTTTTATCACAGGGGGAAGATACTGGGAATAGTAGCAGTAATGCCTTCGCGCCCCCTCTTCGCTCAATTTATTTTCTATGTAAACAGGCAGAAAGAGGTAATCACACCTATCCGCAAGATAAGCAGCATGGCCATGCATCTCGGACATGGGCGCGCAGAATTCAGCAGCGGCAATATTTTTCCCGTCCCTTACTCCATATTTATAATTTTCACTTGTTTCAGTTTTAATCCCAAGAAATGTAAAAAAATCCTCCCACAGCCTGGTATCCTCAAAAAGATAAAGAGCAGCAGGTATACCTATGGTAAAATCAAAACTACTTTGTTTGAGAGGTTTCGATGCAGTAATTCTCTTTCTCTCTTTAAGCAGATCAAAACCTGAATCCTCAGTAACAACAAATTTTTTAGTTTCATAATCCCTGCCGCATAAAAATCCGAAAGCCACTGTTTCACCATTAACCTCTGCAACCTTCACCTTGCAGCTGTTAGTACATAAGCCGCAAACCTCCGACCTTACAGGAATGCTCTGCCTGTAAATATCCACGCCGCGGAATGTTGTCCCTGCAAATTTTTTATCAGCAAGATGAAGCGCGCACCCCAGGGCCCCTGTAAGATGACAGAACTTTGATACCATAACAGGCTTGCCAAGTCTCTGCTCAAATGCCGCAACCAGGGCCCTGTTTTTCGCGGTTGCTCCCTGAAAAAATATTCTTTCTCCAATATTTTTTTCAATTGCAACCTTTGTCAGATAGTTTTCACGAACAGAATGAAGCACAGATGCAAGAACCTCTCCTGTTGAAAATCCCTGGCCAAGATAGTAATTAAGGTCTCTTTCCATAAAAACCGTGCATCTGTCACTGGCAAGGGGAGCAGCACACCCCTCCGCCCTTTCAGCGTATTCACTTAAGGGGCATCCCATTTTTTTAGCCTGCTCCTCTATAAAGCTCCCTGTACCAGCAGCACAAACATTATTCATGATGGAAAAGGTAACACTTCCATTTTTCATTGTGGTAAACTTGGCGTCCTGTCCGCCAATTTCAATTATGGTATCAACCTCAGGGTCCAGCATATAAGCAGCCCTTGCATGAGCGGTAATTTCATCCAGGGCAAGGTCAGCGCCTATAATGCTTCCTATAAATTTTCGCCCCGACCCTGTTGTGGAAGCACCGGCAATATTAAATCTGAACCCGCAATTCTCTTCTATACTGCGCATTGCCTCAAAAATTGTCTGTACAGCCTCAACCGGCCTTCCTGAGGTGCGGGTATAAAAACCGGCTGCGACCTCTTTATTCATACCCAGAAGAACACTCTTTGTACTTGTTGAGCCTATATCTATTCCAAGATATACATTCAGCTCGCCATGTGCGGGTAATTCACTATATATATCCACCTCAACTTCTGTTGCAAGGGGATAATGCTCTGACTTAAACCTGTAGGACTTGAGACTCCCGAAATCGGGGTATCCCGACATTTTCAGTTCAAGGGGATCATAATGATACTCCCTCTTTGTCTCCTCATTACGGAAAATTTCATCCTTTATAAAATCTGATTCCCCTTCACTATTTCCCTCTTCAATACATAAAAATGCCGCTCCTGCAGCACCGAATAGATGTGAATTCTCATCAATTATAATTTCACTTCCTGTAAGCTCTCTTAAATGTTTAACTACAGCCGCATTTTTTGACACTCCTCCGGCCATGACAATTTTATTTCCCGGGGACTCCCCGCTGAAGAGTGTATCAACCACATTTTTTGCCAGACCAAGGCAGAGACCGTCACATATACCTTCAAGTGAATAACCCTCCTGCTGCGCGTGAATAAGGTCGGTTTTTGCAAAAACTGAACATCTTGAAGCAATACGGGGCGCTTCCCCCCTGTTGCCTGCAGCAATTGAGCTGAATGTCTCAATATCGGGAAGGTTAAGCCTCTTTGCCTGCTGATCAAGAAAACTTCCAGTCCCTGCTGCACATGAAGAATTTGATCTGTAATTAAGATAGTTTCCCTCTTTATCAAAAAGAGCGAGTCCGAACTTCTCCCCCCCTATTATCATAAGAGAATCAAAAGAACCGTGTATATGTTTTGCCGCGTGTATCATGGCAACCCTGTTGTCAAATCTCGTCCCTGATGTAAAAATATCCGGACAGGATGATGAAAGAGCCAGTCTATTAATTCCGGACAGATCCAAATCATCAAACATTTCCTGAAGTTTTTCCCTTACATGCCCTTCATGGAATCTGTAATCATTATAAAGTATTTCCTTATCAGAATTCATAACAACAAGAGAAATTGAGATTGAACCGATATCGACTCCCAGTACATTATTTGATCCTTTCATTTATTAAGCCCCTTTAATATAATATTATATTTCCCATATTAATGATCTTTACCCGCTTTTATGCTTCCAGCCCACAGCCGATTTAACTGAAGTTCTGCATAAACTTCTTCCTGTTTCCCCCGGAAGAGGATCAATACACCGAATAAACACATTCACTAAATGATTTCCGGAAAATTATTTACGATTCCGATTATACTATAGGGGAGATGAAATTTTTAATCGACCGGATAAAAAAATCCGGACTCATTTATTTGAGGTTTTTTTCTTTTCTGTAACGTGCGGGAGAAAGGCCGGTTTCCTTTGTAAAGGCATCATAAAAGACCGACTTGGAATTAAAACCCACAGCAAAAGCAATAGATAGAAGAGACCGTTCCGGTTCATCATTCATAATGCGTATACTTTCATTGACCCTGTATCTATTAATAAAAGTATTAAAATTAATTTTAAGATGATGGTTAAGGTAGGCTGAAAAATGCTGCTGTGTTAAATCAAGATGTGAAGCCAGACGTTTAATAGTAATGTCTTCGTCGCAGAAAAGTTTTTCCTTAACAAAAACTTGATCAATCTTTTTCTCAATTGCTTTTATATCTATACCCTGCATAAGAGAATTTACTCTTTCCAATTTCCTGTTTTTTCTGGAAAAGGATAAAACCATGTCAGGGTAAACCTATGTGCCCAGGCCGCCCAGGACGATGACGACCAGCAGGCAGCCGATGCCGCAGCC
>CAYYKZ010000318.1:0-3635 GCA_964468455.1 uncultured Leptospirales bacterium
ACAAATACCAGTACAGCTGTTATCTCCTTTTTGTACTGTTCAAAGATGCCTTTTTCCCTGAAACGAATACGGCTTTCAGGAGGAAGAAGTTTCTCTTTCACGCCCCATCTTTTCAGCTCCCTCCAGTCAAAAACATCTGTCCCGCCGAGTCTGCCTACAGGTATGGAAGATGCCTTTTCCCCTGACAGAACCCTGAGAATTAAATCAGCAAGCATCTCCCCCTCATTATGAAAACTGAACATATTTCCGCCCAGTACCCCTTTCCCCAGAAAGGTCTCATATATGGAATAGACCGGGCTGTTTGAATTTTCTGCAATCACCTGGGCTGTTTCTGCAGGTACAAAAAGGTTTTCTCCGCTGTCACGGGAAAGAAGCAGGTAAAGAACAGCGGAATTTTCAGGGAGTTTTTTTATATATTCAAGAGTACTGTTAAACGGCATGTCTGTGAGCATGGTATATTCCAGAGGCTTCTCCTGATTTTTCAGTACCTCCTCTGCAGTTTCCGCAAGGAAAGAACCCCGTGCAGATGTGCCTGCTATTACTGCGATTTTTTCAGTGCCGGGCTGTATCCTGCGTATTGTCTCCACTGTTCTGGTGATAACGCTTTTTTCATCACCCTGGACTATGCCTGTTATGGGGTTGCCATTAAGAGACATTCTATCTAAAATATGGCTGTATTTTTTCTGATAAATGCTGTTAAAGCTGAATATTACCGGAGTACCCTTAAACAGATCTTTTCTGTTTTGAACAAGGAGATCAAGGGCATCATTAAATACAATTATGCAGTCGTAGTTAAGGCGTGAATATTTAATTCTGAACAGCCCGGAAAGCCTCTCCCTGTATTCTCTGCCCGGATTCCTTCTTGTATCTATATACTCAGCATCAATGGTTATATTGAATTTTTCTGAAGCACCAAGCTGTTCTGTAATAGTTTTATTCACTTCCACATACCAGGGCATTGTTGCCTGTGTGGGATATAGTATCAGTATTTTCTTATCTGCCTTTTCCGGTTTTTCCACGCTCTGAACAGGATGAGGCAGTAAAAGGCACAGGGCTGTTACCAGCACTCCTGAATAGAACAAGCGCTTAAAAGGCCTGAATAGTTTTAAACTCATTCGTATATATATCCACGGATTTTTCATTTGCCATCCTTTTTTGTGTCTGTTTCATAACAAATGTAATAAAAAATAATTACTTTTACAGGAAAAGACTTTTTTCTGCTGAACTGTTTTTTTATTAAAAAATCAGAATTCATAAAATCAGATTAATACTTTATTTAAAACAGACTTAATACGAAGGAGCCGTCCCGCATCCAGGTAGGGGCATAGCTGTTAAATTAACTGCTTGAATAACAGTATGCGGGATTAATCGGACCGCCATCTTTCTTTATCAATTTTCTGAATATTTCAGAAAAAACCAGTTGAAAATGATTTCTCATATTATTACTTTGTAATTACATAATAGAGGTGTGCATATGATAGCAAAAATTATTCAAATAGGAAATTCAAAAGGAATACGAATTCCGAATCAGGTTTTAAAGGAAATGAATATTGAAAATCAGATAGAACTAATCATCAGTGATAAAAAGGATGAAATAATACTCAAACCTGTACATAAAGCCCGTGAAGGATGGAATGAATCATTTAAAGAAATGAGAAATTCTTCTGATGATAAACTTATTATTGCTGATTCACTGGATTTAAAGGATTGGGAATGGTAAGATGGAAATTTCACAATATAACATATATCTGGTAAATCTGGATCCTACAATAGGCCATGAAATAAAAAAGACCCGTCCCTGTCTTATTATATCGCCTGATGAAATGAATCAGAATATTAAAACAGTCATCATTGCTCCAATGACAACAAAGTCTCGTAAATATCCGACACGAGTTCCTGTAACTGTGCAGAATAAAAAAGGCTGGATTGTGTTAGATCAAATAAGAACTATAGATAATCAGCGTCTCATCAAAAAAATTGGTAAGATAAAACATGAAACAATAAAAGAAGTTAAAAGTATTATCAAAGAGATGCTTGTTGATTAACTTTTCCATGACTTTTAAATCAAAAAAATGACAGACTTCTATAAACAATGGACTACAGAAAAATGGATCAGGAAAGAAGGGATGCCTGCCTCAAGTCTGAACTTGATGAGGATAAGGTGCGGCTTCTTGAAAAATATAATCTCATTTCCACACCCGATCTGTACTGGATATCAAAGCATGAAAACGCCCATGACCAGGTACTATTTAAACACAGCTTTGTGAAAAAAAATGATATTATAACAATCCTCTGCAGACTTAATAAACTCTGCTTTGCTAAACTAAAATATCTCAGGCAGAAATCAGATCTTTTTGAACCTTATATTTACAACTACAGGGATGGATTCGAGCCTGCGGAACTCTGGAACTCGGAATTTTTAAGACACAGGCCCAGCGGATTTTATATTGATTTAAGGAATCTCCAGTTCATGTATGACAATGATGAATTCAGGGCCTTCTGCGCCTATCTCGATTCTTTTGAATAAAACAAACGAAAACCGGAAGCTTAAACTAAAAATCATGGTCAGCAAGATTTGGCAGGGACCATTTAAATTTTACACTTAGAAGTCTTATAACAATAATGGTACAAATTGTTATGATAATACTTACCGGTTTCGGGACTGGTGTCTGTAAAAGCAGTATAAACATAATCCCTCCGGAGATACACGCAGTGGCATATATCTCCTTATGAAAAATCAGGGGAACCTCATTACACAGTACTTCGCGGAGAATTCCCCCTGCCACAGCGCTTATTACACCCATGATAATTGCCATGGCAGGATAGATATCCGCCTGTAAAGATTTTTCTATACCAATAACAGTAAATACCCCAATCCCGATTGTGTCAAAGAGGAACAGTGTGGTCCGCAGATAGGAAACAATTTTTCTGAATACAATTGTAAAAACAACAGCGGAAAATATCAGGTAGAAATAATTAATATTTAAAAGCCATGAAACAGGCGTGTTTCCTATCATGCAGTCGCGAATTGTACCACCGCCGACTGCAGTAATAAAGCCGATAAAAAGCGCGCCAAAAAGATCAAATTTTTTCTGCATAGCAGATATGGTGCCGCTAACTGCAAAAGCAAAGGTACCGGCAAGATCAAAAAAAGTTATTATGCTGAAATTAATATCCTTTAGCCATAAAAAAACAGAATCCATAAAACCCCTCTGGCAGAAAAAGCTTTTAAATAAACTACTCCACACCCCTGTAGTCCATCTTGACCTCGGTTATCATATTGCTCTTCCGCCCCATAAAATTAATATTCATTATAAGCATAAAATGTCTGGGGTACAGATAATTACCGTCATAGGAAAACTGAACATATGAATCAGGAGAACCCTTCATATAGATGCTTGTATTATGCCTGCGTATTTCATATGGCGCGCCTGTGGCCTCGTCAAGATATGCCTTGCCTGTAACAGACTCAATCTTCCCGTTTCTTTTCTTTTGAAAGGTAAAATTATATTCAGCGCATGAGACTCCGTATACGGTTTTGCTCTTACCGGTTTTTTCATAGGTAACCACATTCTGGCTTCTTGCCATAAATATTTCACCAAGCCCTTTATATTCACCTTTGTTGTCTTTCTTCG
>CAYYKZ010000319.1:0-3630 GCA_964468455.1 uncultured Leptospirales bacterium
AGAGATTATAGGCATTATTGAGCATCTGCCTCACATTTTTACTAAGCTCCCTGTCGGTTGATCTTCTGTTTACATACCGCTCAATCTCATCAAACTGCGACTTAAGCTTAAGGCCCACATTTTCAAGCTCACCTGCAATAGCAATTGAAGTAGTGGATCTCCCCTGGAGATTCAAAGATTTCACCTGTGATTCAATCTGAATTTCCATCTCTCTTTTTTTCTCAATAGCCTCTTCCTTTTCATGAATAATCTCCGAGGCAATCTGCAGAAAATTTACAGATGATACCAGCTCAAAATGGAGCCTTTCCCCTGATTGGAACGAGTAAAGTATTTCAGGGAGAGGTGTGGAATAATACTGCTGATCCACTTTCTCTAAAGCCGCTCTGTTTAAAACAACCATATTGCTGAGGGGCAAACCCGGCTTAACCCGGAACTCCTCCTGAATATAATCTGCCACCTCATCTCTGTACATGGGAACTGCGGCAGATGATGTAATAATTGAAACATCAATTATTCTGCTGTAAACAGATGATTCATTATACATGGAAATACTTTTCCTGATTAGATCAGCAGCCTTTACAGCATCCGCTGTTCCGGAAAACCAGGCTGTGACAGATCCGGGGCTTTTATGGGATATCCGGCCTGAACATTCATTGATTGGTGTAAAAATCTTCTCATCAATTCTCTGATTAAGTATTATCTTATCATAAAAATTAAGGTTGCTGTTAAGGCTGATGTAGTTATTTACTATAACATAAAGAAGGGTTACCTCTTTTTCCTCAATACCATGTGAAGATGTCTGTTTAGGCTGTCCTGAAACAGAAGGTATTTCAAATTTCCTGAAAAGGTTTATTATAAAGGTTTCAATCTCCTTCAATTCTTCAGGAGGAAGTTTACCCAGCAGGCCTGTAATATCCCTGCTTATCCCGTATTCCTCCCGCATAAGAGAAATAAGAAAAAATGAAAAATCGGGAGACTCAATATCACTTAATACAGTAAAGATCTCCCTCTGTATCTGTTTATTTTTAATTGTAAGCATGTCCCTTACAACTTTTAAAGCGTCCTGGTTACCAAGCCTTATAAGGATCATACATGAAAAAATACGGACCCTTATACTGGAATCTTTAAGATATTCCTGGGTAAAGCGTAATATCTGCTGTTTGTTATAATCACTCCTTCTGGCTACAATAGAAGCAATACTTTTTACAGCTGTTTCCCTTTCAATACTGTCGCCTGTTTCATGGAAAATATTATTAAGATATTCAATATCTTCGGAAAGAGCCGCATTGCCTAATCCTTTTATGGCTTTTCTTTTTATTTCAATATCAGAATTCTTTTCAATAATTTCCCTGAATACAGAAATTACATTAATATTGGATTTAATGTCCTGATCACATAAAATATCGATCGTTCCCTTAACAATCTCATTTTCAGCAGTAATATTATTTTTAAGATATTCAGTAATAATATTAATAAGCCTTTTTTCTGTAAAGAGGGGTAATATTTTTACAGCCTTAACCTGATCCTCAGGGCTTCCTGCAGTAATCATTATTTCAACTTCACTCAGCATGTAGGAGTAATTAAGGCGGCACAGCGCATTAATGGCAGATTCAAGAATTTCAGGTTCAGGATATTTTTTGAGGTAATTGTAAATATATACCAGCGATTTAGCAGCGCTTTCAATATTAAGACGGCTTATAATCATACATAGCCTTACTATGCGCTTCTGCAGATATATTTTGTCAAAGTTAACAGACTCTATTCTTGCGGCAGATTTTTCCCTAGAAACCATGTCCTGATCCAGAAGCAGATCTGTAAGAAGAGACAGGGCCTCTCTGTCGCTTTTATCAATATACTTGATCCTTTGTGAAATATACTCCATTATTTTTCGAGGATGTTCAAAATCGTGAGAAGTAAGAGTATCAGTTATTTTGCGCTTTATTTCCGGATTAAGTTTCCTGAGAATGAAACTTCTTATTTTCTGAAAATTTTCAGGGAAGCTGTTTTCCACAACATCAGGAATCATAAATTCTCTTCTGTAGGTCTCAAAAAAGGATTCAGCAGATCCGGAAACATATCCGTAAAGTTTATCTCTGAAAAGAATATGAGCCCTGGAATCCTTCTTCTCTGAAAAATATTTGTGGAAAATATCCACTACAAGGATATTATTCCGGTCACTAAGAATATTCATTGCAAGGAGGCTGCGGAATAGTTTATCAGGATCCCTTAGCCTTGTTATATTATTATAAACAGCATAAAGGGTCTGATGCACAATATTTATATCCTTTGACTCCAGACCCTTCAAGGCATAAATAACTCCCTCCCTGTGATTACAGGAGAGCATTGCATTTATAAGAGACACCCGTGTTTCATCAGAGTAGTGCTCAAATCTGGGAGCAACCCTTCCAAGGAGAACTTTAATCTGAAGCAGAAGTTCCTCTTCATCGGTCAGTGATTTCTCAAAAAAACGGTCTTCCGGAGAGTAATCCTTTTCCTCTCTGCTGCTGAACTCCTTCATTATCTCAACATTCATTTTATAAATGGAATCAAATACTGCTGATGCAAGGTTATCGTCATTTTTTTTAAGTATATTTTCAAATATATCCACTCTTTTGAAATAAGAGAGCGCCATTATTGCACCGGAAATCATAATGCTGTCTTTTTCATTTTCAATTACAGAAACAAGATAATCAGCAATATTACTTTCACCTGAGCATAATCTGCCCATTACATCAAAACACTTTAAAAAAAGATGTCTGCTCCCCCCCTGGTTTTTCAGTTTTTCCAGAATATTTATAAAAACACTCCCCTCAACCGGAACAGTGCATTTTTCAAAGTAGCCCAGTATAGCCCCTATTTCGTTATTTTTAATTTTCCCTTCAAGGAGCTCTATGAAAACAGGAGCAATAGAATTATCATTAAACCCGGCCAGATTTGCCAGAGCGCTCATCCTTATTTCCGGATCTCTTTTAAGTTCCTTGAGAAGGAGATCCCGGCCGTTTTCAGACTTTATTATTCCCAGAAGATTATGGAAGGACATACGTTCATAGGGATCGAGCTTAAAGGTTCTGCTTATTTCCAGCTTTATTGTCTGGAGAAAATTTTTATCCTCTGCCAAAATTACACCTGCTTAAAAGTATTTAAATCAGCCTCAATACCGCTTTTTCTGTGTTTATAATAATTATAATTATCTTTTAATCAAGCACTTATATTATGCTCTTTATCAAAAAATCATTTGACTCTTCAAGATGTATTGATAATATTTAAAAAACAGTTACATCTGCCCGGTTTTACAGGGCTTTTATTTAAGGCAGATGATATCGCAAAAAAATATAATATACTGATCAGTTTTATTATTTCAAAATTAAGGAGTCAGATTATGAAAAAAGGAATCATAATTGCACTTTCTCTTATTTTTCTGACCTTTGCAGTATCATGCGGAGGGGGAAAAAATGTAAAAAAAGATAAAGGGCAGACCAATCCCAACAGAGGGCAGGAAACAGGCTACGCCACTATCTTTGATAATGATACTGCTCTTGCAAGGGACAGGGCAACAGATGACGCTAAAACCAAACTTGTCCGTAAAATTCTTGGTGAAACAATCTCCGGAAGAAGTGTTATGGAGGATTA
>CAYYKZ010000320.1:0-2873 GCA_964468455.1 uncultured Leptospirales bacterium
CCGTAGTCGCAGCTGAAATCGCATAGCATCCCTATATGCTCCTCATCATCTATCCCTTCAGCAACAACCTTCATTTCAAGGGAATGAGCCAGATTAATTATCGACTTTACTATCTTTTCACTCGACTCATCTATATGCATCCATTTTACAAATGACTGGTCAATTTTTATTATGTTTACCGGAAAGTGCATAAGGTAGCTCAGGGATGAATAGCCTGTTCCAAAGTCGTCCATATAAATAGGGAAGTGCCGTGACCGCAATTCCAGCAGGGAAAGGTTCGCCCTTTCCATGTCATCCATAAACGCGCTTTCAGTTAATTCAAAGCCTATGTCCTCCGGTTCAATTCCGTATTTTTCTGTAATTTCAAAGATTGTTTCAGTAAGATGGGGGTGCAGGAACTGCTTTGATGAAAGATTAATATTTATTCTTACAGGATTTTTAAAATTGAATTTCTGCTTCCACAGGCTTATCTGTCTGCAGGCTTCATCGATAATCCATATTCCCAGTGGAAATATAATAGCCGAGTTTTCAGCTGTTTCAATAAAATCCCCGGGGGAAATAATGCCTTTTTCAGGGTCATTTATTCTGATAAGAGATTCAAAGCCTGCAAGGGTATTTTCACCCATGTTCATTACAGGCTGATAAAAGAGGCAGAAATTTTTCTGATCCAGTGTTTCCCAGAGGAAATCTTCAATTTTTCTTTTTTTACTGTTACGTTTACTCCCCTGCTTTTTTTTCTCTTTCAGCTTTTTTGTATGCAGCAGATTTTCCTTTGAAAAGTGAATCTGGTTTTCAAGATTTATAAGAAGAGAGTTTATAAGCGGTCCTATTTTCTTTTCTTCAATTTCAATGTCCAGATTATCCGTTCCGCAGGTGAAACTCAGTGGCATGGTTTTTGTACTTTCAATGTCTCCGCTGCAGCATGAATTAAAATCTGAAACCCGTTCCAGGAATTTTTTTTCAAGAACCGGGGATGTAATAATATTGCACAGTCCTTTCCCTACAAGATTAAGGTATGCTGATTTACTGTTTAACCCGGTTATAATAAAAACAGGAATTTTTCTTTTTTCTGACGCGGATTTAATTGAGTCAAAAGCAGGGCCGGACAATTCCGATTCATTGTTAAGTGCGGCAATTACTATATGTGGCTGGTAATTTTTTTCAGAGGCTTCAAACTCATTGATATCTGAAAAAGATAATGAATAATCATTCTTTTCCAGAATTTTTCTGAAAATTCCGTGATTTTTCTCCGGAATACCTGCTAAAAGTATTTTTGTTTTTTTATCCACTTATTCTCTATCGGAAACATTTTTCTTAATATTTATTCCTAATATAATATAATAGTATTGTAAATTATTTTTTTATCGCAGTTTAAGGCGGATATTTTTTATAAAAATAAAGTTGAAAAATCGGGCAGATAAGATCAGTCTGAAGTAATTTAAGAGGATTTATGAAAAAAGAATTCAAGGTTGTTTCCCCATATAAAACATCCCCTGACCAGGAAAAGGCCCTGCAGAGCCTGGTTAAAGGTATTGAGTCAGGGAAAAAATATCAGACCCTTTTAGGTGTAACAGGCTCAGGGAAAACCTTTACAATGGCAAAGATAGTCGAGAACATAGGGAAGCCGACCCTTGTGCTTACACACAATAAAACCCTGGCAGCTCAGCTTTACAGGGAATTTAAGGAATTTTTTCCGGACAATGCTGTTGAATATTTTGTTTCCTACTATGATTATTATCAGCCCGAGGCTTATGTGGTATCATCTGACCTGTATATTGAGAAGGATGCGTCAATAAATGATGAGCTTGACAGGCTGCGTCTTAAGGCCTCATCTTCCATACTCGACAGAAGGGATGTGATTGTTGTTTCATCTGTCTCCTGTATATACGGCCTGGGCAGGCCTGAGGATTTTGAAAAGTCCCATATTGTGCTTAAGGCGGGAATGGAAACAGGCAGGGATGACCTGCTGCGAAAGCTGGTTGCTGTTTATTATGAAAGAAATGATATTGTATTTGAGCGGGGCATGTTCAGGGTAAAGGGGGACATTGTTGACATTTATCCTGCCTATTTGAAGCAGGAGGCTTTCAGGATTGAATTTTTCGGGGATGAGGTTGAAAGGATAAGCCACTTTAATCCGGTGAGCGGTGAGGTTCTGGGGATAACAGATACATGCGTAATATATCCGGCAAAACATTTTGTTTCACCCCCTGAGGAGATGGCAGTAACCATCAAGCTTATTGAAGATGAGCTTGAAATGCGCCTTGAAGAGCTGAAAAAAGCGGGTAAGCTCCTTGAAGCGCAGCGACTTGAGTCGCGGACCAGGTATGATATGGAGATGCTTACGGAAACAGGTTACTGCAGCGGTATTGAAAACTATTCAAGAATTGTGGAAAGGAGAAATGCAGGTGACAGGCCCTCATGCCTTCTTGACTATTTTAAGGGGGATTACCTTCTTCTTGTTGATGAGTCCCATGTAACCCTTCCCCAGGTGCGGGGCATGTATGCGGGTGACAGGTCACGGAAGGAGAATCTTGTTAATTTTGGTTTCAGGCTCCCATCTGCCCTGGACAACAGGCCCCTGGTTTTTGATGAATTCGAGAATATAATTGATAAGGCTGTTTTTGTATCAGCTACACCTGCGGAATATGAACTGGAAAAATCGGAAAATATTGTTGAGCAGGTAATAAGGCCTACAGGGCTTCTTGACCCGGAAATAGAAATCCGCCCTGCTTTAAACCAGGTTGATGACCTTATTGGTGAGGTAAATAAGCGTGTTGAAGCAGGTGAACGGGTTCTTGTTACAACCCTTACAAAAAAAATGTCAGAGGATCTTTCCTCATATTTTGATGAGGTGGGGATTAAGGCCAGGTATC
>CAYYKZ010000320.1:2883-3627 GCA_964468455.1 uncultured Leptospirales bacterium
ACCATTGAGAGGGTTGAAATTATAAGGGATCTCCGTAAAGGGGTTTTTGACTGTCTTATAGGTATTAACCTTTTAAGGGAGGGGCTTGATATTCCGGAGGTTTCCCTTGTTGCTATTCTTGACGCGGATAAGGAGGGGTTCCTGCGGTCAAAGCGTTCCCTTATACAGACTGCGGGAAGGGCTGCCAGGAACCTGAATGGACGGGTAATTATGTATGCGGATAAAATTACAGATTCCATGAAATACGCTATTGATGAAACAGAGCGAAGAAGAAAGATCCAGATGGAGCACAACAGGAAGAACAATATTACCCCCCAGTCCATTAAGAAAGAGATATATGATATTATTGAAAGGGAGTACCTGAGGGAGAATGCTATTTTAAGTTATGTTGCTGATACACCTGTGAGCTACAGGTCGGATAATATGGATGAACTGAAGCAGTACAGGGACAGGCTTAAGGATGAAATGCTTGAGGCTGCGGATAATCTGGAGTTTGAAAAGGCGGCAGTTCTGAGGGATCAGATGGCTGATATAGAAAAGAAGATTGACCTTTTAAAGCGGAAAAAATGATATATCATCTAAACCATAATAGTGGAGCAGGTTTATGAAAAAAATTATATTTACTTTCATTCTTCTTGTCGCTGTATTTTCAGTGTCCTGCAAAGGGGAGAATGGGCAGTCGGAGGTTAAAATGAGCGAATTAGCCGGAACAGGCACAGTTGTTGTAATGAAAACATCAATGGG
>CAYYKZ010000321.1:0-3615 GCA_964468455.1 uncultured Leptospirales bacterium
GATGAAGCACTGGATATAACACAGGATATTTTTATTACAGTGCTTGAGGCCCTGTCATCTTTCAGGCAGGAATCAAAATTTTCCACCTGGCTTTACAGTATTATGGTTAACCACTGTAAAAATTACAGGAAGAAAAAAAACCGGCACAGAACGGTTCCCCTTCAGATAAGCAGAGGGGATGAGGAAATAGAATTTCAGCTTCAGGATCACAGGGAAAATACTGAAGAAAAAATAGTAACAGAAGACTCCCTCAGGATACTGAAAGAAGAGATAGGGAAACTTCCTGATGACTTCAGGGAAATATTAACCCTTAGAGACATAGAAGGATTATCCTATAATGAAATTTCCGATATTTTAGGCATCAATCTTTCTAATGTAAAGGTGCGGATACACAGGGGCCGTGAATATCTTAAAAATAGACTATATGCAAGAGGTTTAATATGACATTTCAACATCTAAACTTCGACCAATTATCTGACCTGTTAGATGATGAAATTCCTGATGAAGCTAAAAAATCATTCCTTCAGCATATTGCTGTCTGTGATTTATGCAGGATGGAATACGAATCCCTGTGCAAATGTGTACATCTTCTCGCTGAAGCCGGGAAAGAGTCTCTTATTCTTCCTGATATGTGCAATAAAACAATTGAGTTATACACCATACGCAAAAGAAGAAGATTTCTTTACAAAACCCTCCCTGCCATAGCTGCCTCAGTAATGGTTATCACAGGTGCAGCCTTTATTGGAAATGAAATTATTTCAGTTAATAATAACACTCAGATCGCTGAAACAGTAATTCCTGAAAATGACACACAACGTATTATTTCATCAATACGGGACGCGGATGGAAGAATAATACGAATGACAGGCTCATATATAGAAAGTGCTATTCATAAAAATGATCTGCCCAAACTTGAGAAATTTTTAAAAGGAAACAATCTTAAATATTCTTTTGTTAATTCTGCCGGATACGCAACAGCAGCCCAGATAAGAACAAAAAATATCAGAGATGTTGATTATATGCGAGGCATCCAGTCAGAACCAATTCACAGGCCTGTTTCCCCGGGTGCTAATGGAAGTAACAGAAACAGCACAATAGTAAGAATTTTCAGATAGCCGAAAGTCGTACAAAACTCTTTAGCCAGATTATAAAATCATCTGTACTGTATATTACTCCGCCGCAAACCCCTCGAGAGCAGTAAAGTGAAGCCTCGTGTGTATTCTGGTCATAATCTGCCTGTGCATCAAAAATATGTACTACATCATATCCTCTGTCCGATGCATCCCTTGCAGTTGTTTCCACACATTGACTTGTGGCAAGGCCTGTAAAAACAATAGTATCAATACCCAGTTCCCGCAGTTCCTCTTCAATCAATGTTGAGGAGAAGGCGCTGAAAGTGGTTTTATTTATAATAATATCTTTTTTAGAGGGATTTAACTCCTCTACTACATTAGACATTGGATCATTTTCCAGGGGATAAACATTAGAATATCCATGCTCCATGCCATGTTCCCATGATTCACGAAAAAACCGGTGAAGATCATTTCTTCCTGGATCCAGACCGCATAATCGCAGATAAATTACAGGGAATCCCTCCCTCTGAAAAATCTGTTTTAAACGCTGTATGTTGGGAATTACTGTATCATGGCAGTGATTTTTTATATAAGACAGCGACCCGGGGTAAAGTGTATTAAAATAACGGCAGTAATCCGATTCCTCTTCCAGGTAATACCTCTGCATATCAACAATCATTAAAGCAAATTTCATTTTTTCTCCGCTGCTCATTTATAATGCCGGTTTAATATAATAATGCCTTTTTCCCGGAGCATCGTCAATTATTTTTATAATCAGCCAAATAAAACATTAAAGCCTGAACATTAAAATTCTCTAATATCAGAACCGCTTATATAATTCCCAATATTCCCGGATAAGCCTAATTTTTACTTGTAATAAGAAAATACCTTCTGTAAAATATCGCTTAAATTATCCTGAATTTTCAGGATTTATCCAGGGAAAAATATAATGTATACCTTAAACCTTGCTGCCTCACTAATAGCATCCATTCTTCTTATTTATACATCTGTTTTTGTTTTATACAAAAACAGGGGACAGCAATCACCGATTTTTTATTCTATTTATAATTTTTCAGCTGCAGGTATTCTTCTTACCATGTTTATTACCTATCTTTTAAAAGATTCAGGAAACCTGGTAACAATTAACAGACTTACACTTGTTTTCAACATTCTTTTCCCTTCTTCAATGCTTAATCTTTCCATTACCTATCCGGAAAGAGAAAAACCTGTTAAGCTCTGGATACCTCTTATGGTGCTTACCCCGTCATTTATTGTTGCAGGGATTGTTTTTTTCACAGACCTTGCAGTACTCACTGTAACTTTTAAGGGTGACCAGATGATACGGGAACTGGGCTGGTTTTACCCGATTTATGCGTCAATTTCTATTGTATATTTTATAGTGAGTTTCTGTATATTTATATATAATTACATAAAAATCAAAAACGAAACCTACAGGCTTCAGATAAGATACCTTATACTAGCGACTTTTACATTCATAGGTGTTGGATACGTGGGGTCTATTATCATTCCCCAATTTACCGGTAGATACGATTTTTATATCCTTGCACCTGCCTCAGCATCTCTTGTTGCTACGGTTACTCTTTTTTATTCTATTATTGCATACAATATCATGGATATCCGGACTGCTATCCATAAAACAGCAATGTACGCTACACTTAGCGCAACTATTCTGCTCCCTATAATTCTGATATTTTACGCTGTATCTGCTCTTGATTTTTTAAACAATCTGCCCCCTATGATTCTGGCAGCTTCATCTGCACTTGTTTTTATTGTATTTTCATATCTATTTCAGCCCGGGATTGACACTCTTTTCAGGAGAAAACAGGCTGACATTACAAATATTACCAGCCAGTATATTAAAAAAGCATCCAGATTAAAAACACTCCATGATATTATTGGTGCAAGCACCATGGGAATTCATGAAGGTTTAAGCCTGCAACGTTCTGTCTTTTTTATTTATGATGATGAGAGAAAAAACTTTATAAAGTCTTTTGATACAGAAAAAAACAGCAGTGATGAGGGAACTCTGGACAGATACTCCCCTCTTGTGAAATGGTTTGCCAGAAATCAGGAACTTCTCCCGCGAAACAGAATATTTGTTGATGATGATTCCTTTAAAAGCTCCAGAAATGAAATCGCGGAATTCTTTGACACATACAATATTGCTCTTATTCTGCCATTCTATTATGAAAACAGAATCAATGGCCTACTCTGTCTGGGACGAAAAGAGAACCTATCCAATTTTTCTCCGGATGAAGTTGAAAAAATTTATGAGTACAGGGCCCGCACAAATGACTTTATAACTTCTGCCCTGACCTTTGACAAGGCAAAGAAAGAACAGTTTATATCACGCAGCCTCAATCTTTCTTCAGATATTCTTGAAAAGGCTTCCGCAGACAAACTTCCTGAAATGAAAAATATCTCCTTCAGCAGCCTTACATCACCAAGATACTCCAAGGGTGTTGACTACTTTGATTTTCTTCAGCCTACAAAAAACAGTATTGGAATTTTGTGCAGCGAT
>CAYYKZ010000322.1:0-3566 GCA_964468455.1 uncultured Leptospirales bacterium
ACATGGTGTAACGAAGGAGGAGATCCTGCAAATGTGGAAGACTTTACTTACGAAGAAGATGATCTGAATAATGAAGGTGAATTCCGGGTAAATAATGATTGCTGGCATATTTCATTGAGATTCGGTAAAAATGTATTTAAAGATGGCCTTGATCCATATTCCTTTATCAGTTATTTAAGTGAAAAAGGTGAAATTAAAAGTATAAAAACAGTTTATGATGATATGCCCTTTGGTGATAAAATGCAGGCCGATTTATGTTACCTGGGATTTGAAATGGATTTTAAAAGCAGTATTTCCAAAAGAGAAATTGAGGATGCCTTTGATTTTGTAATAAATGACTGTGATTTAAGAATACTCCCTCCAAATACAAGCATAGAAAATTACGTCAAACTTATAGAGGATCTGCCGGAGACTACTATGCGCATTGGTGATATGCTCCGTGAAATAGGTTCTTTAACATCATCTGAACTGAATATGGCCCTTGAAATGCAGTCGGAAAAAAATGATTCGGAAGTAAAATCTCCTGAAGAGCTGCTAGTAGGTAATATTCTTGTTAAAGAAAAGATGATACAGAAACCGGTTATTGAGGCTGCGCTGGAAAAACAGAATCTTATTAAAAAACGCGAGGAGAGCAACAAAAAACTAATACGGATTGATGCAGAGAAACTGGATCATCTTATAAATCTTATTGGAGAACTTGTAATTACAGGTTCAAATGTAAAGCAGATATCTGAATCTGAGGAAAAAATAGGACTGGTAAAGGCTGTAACAGATATGTCCAAGCTTATTGAGGAGATACGTGACAGTACAATGGGTATCCGTATGGTTCAGATTGGTGAAACATTTAAACGTTTTGAACGGGTTGTGCGCGATATCAGCAGGGAAAAGGGGAAACAGGTGGAGCTGGATATAATAGGCGGAGACACAGAGCTTGACAAAACCCTTATAGATAAAATTTCAGATCCGCTTATTCACCTTATTCGTAATGCCGTAGATCATGGAATCGGCACACCTGAGAACAGAAAATTATCGGGGAAATCACCTGTTGGAAGTATAACGCTGAATGCTTACCATGAAACCGGCTCTATTGTAATTGAAGTAAGTGATGACGGAAATGGTCTTGATAGAGATAAAATTTTAAATAAGGCCATTGAGCAGGGTATTGTAAAACCGGACCAGACCCCGTCAGACTATGATATTTATCAGTATATATTTTTACCGGGATTTTCAACTGCATCTGAAATATCAAATATTTCCGGGCGCGGAGTTGGAATGGATGTAGTGAAAAAAAATATTGAATCTTTAAGGGGAACGGTTGTACTTGAAAGTGAAAAAGGAGAGGGAACAACAATAAGAATACATCTTCCTCTTACCCTTGCAATAATTGACGGCTTTATGGTTAAACTTGCAGAATCATTTTACGTTCTTCCCCTTGATATGGTAACTGAATGTACAGAGGTAGAAAAAAGTGAACTTGATTCCAAAGAGGGTGGGAACTATATTAATCTGCGAGGTGATGTTCTCCCTTTTATGAAAATGAGAGATTTTTTTGGTGAGCAGGGAGAAGAACCGGCAAGGCAGAAAGTTATTGTTGTTGAGCATGCGCGTAATAAGATCGGGCTTGTGGTGGATGATCTTATAGGCGAGTTCCAGACAGTTATAAAGCCTCTTGGGAAAATATTCAGCAGTCTTGAATGGTTAAGCGGTTCAACAATTCTCGGCACTGGAGAAGTGGCTTATATTCTTGATATACCTAAATTGATAAAAAATGCACAGATTCTTGAATATAATGAAAAGCTGTAATTACTGCCGACTATAGGGGAGATCTTTTTGGGAAATACCAGCCGTACAATTCTTCTTGTTGAAGATGATGCCCTGACCGCTCTTTCAGAAAAAAAAATTCTGGAGAAACACGGTTATAATGTTATTACAGCTATGGATGGGGCTAAAGCTGTTGATATAGCTTTTAAAAGCGATATTGATCTTGTATTGATGGATATTGATCTTGGGGGGGATATTGACGGGCATATGGCTGCAGTTGAAATCCTTTCTGTAAAAAACCTTCCGGTTCTTTTTTTAACAGCTCATGTTGAAAAGGAAATGGTTGAAAAAGTAAGGGAGGTTACAAGGTACGGATACGCATTAAAAACCTCAGGCGAGTATGTTCTTATTTCATCCATAGAAATGGTCTTTGATCTTTTTGAAGCCCATGAAAAAACAAGGGAGAGTGAGGAAAATCACCGGCTTCTTGTTGAAGAGATAAATGATATTATATTTTCTCTGGACAGAAAAGGCATTTATTCATACGTGAGCCCGAGAATAACAGAATACACCGGATATAGTTCTGAAGATTTAGCGGGTAATAATTTTCTTGATTTTGTTTATTATGAAGACAGGGCCTATTCCACTCGACAGTTTTTGAGTTTAAAGGAGGGAATTGCATCTTCTGGTGAAATAAGGTTTATTAAAAAAGATGGGGGCCTGGTATGGTTCCGTATTTCCGGGCGTACTATTATTAAAAAAGGAAAATTTTCAGGAGTACGGGGAGTACTTGTTGATGTTACTGACCGGAAAAAAGCGGAAGAAAAAATAAATATTCTTCTTCGGGAAAAAGAAGAATTAATTAAAGAAATAAACTGTCTATACAGTCTCTCGAAACTTATGGAGGAGACCCCGGATTCAATAGAAGAAATACTTCATTTTGCCGCAGATATTTTAAAAGAGGGATGTGCCTGGGAGGAGTATGCTGTAGCTGATATTGTCTATAATGAGAAATCATATTCATCATCAGGCTATGTAGATCCTGTAATTTCTATTGAATGTGATATTGTAATCAACGGTAATGTTAAAGGATTTGTTTCAGCCGGCTATATTACAGATAAAAATGAATCGGGTATTATAGGTTTCAACGAAAAAGACTCGGCTTTTTTAAGCAATGTTGCTGAAAGAATCAGCAAAATTATTGAGCTGATCCAGGCTCGAGAGGATTTAAGGAAGCTGGAGCGTGAAATAATTAATTTAAGTGAGACTGAAAGGAGAAGCATAGGGCAGGAATTGCATGACGGACTTGGGCAGACCCTTACAGGCGTAAGTTTTTTAATTAAAAATTTAAAGAGCCAGATGTACAGTAATCCTGAAAAGAGCCTTGAAAAATTAAATGAAATAGGAAACCTGGTTAATGATGCCTCCTTAATGTGCAGGCAGATCACCAGAGGGACTCCTCTTGTGAATATTAATCATAATACTCTGCTTCTTGCCCTTGATCAGCTTGCTATCAGCACACGCGAGATTTACGGAATAAACTGTATAATTGAAGCAGCAGAGGAATTCAATATAACAGATGATTTTGTGTCTTTACAGCTTTATAGAATAACGCAGGAGGCTGTCACAAATGCGGTAAAACATAGCGGATGTGATACAATTAATATTCTGCTTCGTGGAGGTTCTAATATTTATTTATCTGTCCATGATAACGGGCGGGGCTGCGATATTAAAGAGAATTTTTCCGGGATGGGATTAAATATAATGAGGTACAGGGCAGATCTGATAAAGGGGAAATTCTCTGC
>CAYYKZ010000323.1:0-3546 GCA_964468455.1 uncultured Leptospirales bacterium
TTGTCCGTAAAATTCTTGGTGAAACAATCTCCGGAAGAAGTGTTATGGAGGATTATCAGCTTGTTTCAAATATTGTGGAAGCCAGGTCATACGGTCTTGTAAAAAATACAAAAATTATAAAACAGTGGAAAGAGGAAACTGAATACTTTGTAACACTTGAAGGAACAGTTGAACCTGCAGTTGTACAGGATGCCATTGCTGACGCTCTTAACAGATACGGACGTCCTAAATTTATGGTTCTTATACAGGAGACTTTTAACGGCAAAAGCAATCCTCCCGGATTTACAGAAACAGAAATGCTTATCCAGGAAGTTATGGGAAACAGCGGCTTTCAGTTTGTTGATGCTGCAATGACCCAGGAACTGATGAGAAAGGAGAAGAGAAAAATGCAGAAAGCTGTTTCCGGTTCTGTATCTGAAGATGTACAGGATCTTCTCCTTGATGATGCAGGCGCGGAAGTACTTATTCTTGGAACAGCGGAAACAAGATCACAGGGAACAAGAACCCTTAGCGCCTTAGGTGCGAGAGAAATGAAGTCAAGGTCTGCAATTATACGCTTAAGGGCAATTGACGCATACACAGGAGCTGTTCTTGCATCAACAAGCAAGCAGGCACCCGGCCTTCATATTGAAGATGTAACAGCTTCAAAAAAAGCCATAGAAGCTGCACTAAGGCAGATAATGGGAAAAACCGACCCTGATACAGGAAAGTTTGAACCAGGCCCTTTTATGAAAACAATAATTAATAGATTTGTAAAAGCTGCAAACGAAAGAGAAATCAATGTTCTTATTGCAGGCTTAAGCGCAGATGAACTCCGCACATTCAGAGACCAGGTATCCAACAGGGTTAGAGGCGTATCCAGGGTAACTGAAAAAGGGAGAGACGGAAAAGCTGCAAGACTTGAAGTAATTTTTGCAGGAAAAACCGGAGATTTCGAGCAGGAGCTTACTGCAAAGGCATCAAATATGGGCTTTGAAATAGACGTAAAATCTTCAAGGCCTAACAAGCTTATAATGACAGCAACCGCAGTTAAATAAAATATATAGCCGCTGCCGCAACCGGCAGCGGCTATATACATATCAGTTAGTATCGTTTTTAAATACCTTTATCTCCCCGAACCTCTCTTCAAAAAGTTTAACATTCTGATTAAGTAGCTGCGAAAACTCTTTGGCAAACTGGGGGCTCATGCGCACATTAACAACAGGGCGTACACCTTCATAATTGCTGCTTCCAAGTCCCAGGGTTATTTCAAACTCATAGGGGGTCATGTTTGTTAATACTGCATTTGTGTATACCTCAGGTACAGATTGTGAATGGGTATTTGTCTTTAATTCTGATGCATTATCCGGTTTTTTCACATCAACCTCTTTCTCTATATAAATTTAATTAGAAAGTAATGCCTTTTCAAGAACAGTCTGATCAAAGGGATTAACTACATAAGCTCCGATAACACAGGAATCTCTAACCTGCACAGAATAAATACATTCGCAACTTATATCACTATCAATTAAACTAAAGTTCAACCTGAACCTCTCCCCTTTAACAATTACTAAACCAAGGCAGACAAGTTTTAAACCAACAGTACTTATATTAAGAACATTACATTCCTGTTTAAAATTATCTTTAATAAGAACAGGTTCTCTTAAAAAGGGCTCTATCTCATTATTATTATACCTCTTTACCATTCTTTGTTCATTCATTTTCTTCACCTATAAATATTCTGGAGTTTACCAATTTACTTCAAATAATCATTAAAATATTTATTAAGTATATAAATCTGATAAAAAAATAATAAATAATCTCTTAGATAGAGTCTCCAGAAAATTACAGAATTATCCTATCATATCTTTCCCATATATAGGCATACATGCAATGAACGTATAAAGCAGTTTTACAGGAACCTTCCTGAAAGGGCAAGCACAGCCTTATCAACAGAACCGAATTCAGCTTTTACCTTGTCCCTTAAATTATCGTAAGCTGAATTTTGAGAATAATCAGCAAAAAAACGGATATTCCCTGTACGTCTTGCTATAATAAATGAATCCTGGTCATCTTCATTCATGCCTAAAAATCTGTCCAGGGGCTCAAGAATTTTCTCCCTGTCACCTGGAAGGGTTCCATTTGAATCCTCAATAAGGTTCATCATATGATCACTCTGGACAGAGCTGGTAATCCCCTCAAGTGCAGCCAGCATATTGCGAAGCTCCAGCACCTTTCCCTTTTCACTTAATGGCGTCCACTCCCCTCTTTCCATCATATTGAAAAGACCGGATCCGGGAACAGGGGTTGTTGTTCTTATCCTTATAAAATGTGGATTAATGGCATTAAGAACCCTGGCAGTTTCAATCGAGTTTTCTTCACTATGCTCTGCACCGCCAAGTCCGGGCATGTAATATTCTGAAAGCTCAAAACCTGCCTCCACCACCTTTTTCCCCGCATTAATATGTTCCTCAGCAGTAACACCCTTGTTAATAAGTTTAAGCACAGTGTCGCAACCCGATTCCATACCTATATGAATTCTGGTTAACCCTGCCTCCCTTATCCTCTTAAGCTGTTCAGGTGTTTTAGCAGCAAGGCTCTTTGACCTGCTGTAGCAGGTAATTCTTTCAATTGAAGGGAACCTGGATTTAACATGGTTAAGAATCTCCACCATATCATCAGGCTTAACAACCATGGAATCAGCATCCTGGAGAAAGAGGCTTTTCATTCCATAGTTCATCCAGAAAATAATCTGCTGAATATAGGACCTGTCAGTGCTGTTCTCACGGGATATTTCATCAATCATTTCACCATCAACATTCCTGCCATTGCCATTCCCGTTTATCTTCTCATGAATCTTCACGGCAATGTTGTACATTGCATCAATGTCCCCCTTAATTTCATCAACACTGCGGAGGGAAAATTTTTCACCCTTGTAAACAGGGCAGAACTCGCACTTATTCCAGGGGCAGTTTCTGGTAACGCGTAAAAGAATGCTGTAAGCCTCACTGGGAGGCCTTATGGGGCCAAGTTCAAATTCGTACATTTTATACCTTCATTATTTTTTCAATATTATACATCACACTTTAAATAAGAATCATATTTAACCTCTATGTTTCAATTAAAAAACAGGGATCCTTCCTGAATTTCAGGGATTAAGTAGTAATAATCATTTCTTCCTGTCTACCAGCCGATTAACCCGAAATGCCCTCACCCGAGCGAGCCTGAAGGCCGCTCACCCTCTCCCTGACTTCGTCCGGGAGAGGGTTTTTTTATCCGGAATTCATCCCTCCCCCTTCATTAATAGTGCTCTCTTTAAAAATTAATTTGACACTCCTCTAATATGAAAAATTATCTGTATATAACCAGTAATTATTCCTGAAAATATCTTTTAGTGTAATTATGCTGTTTTCTATATCGAGGCTGTCTAAAAAGTTGAATTTAAATAAATTTGTCATTCCGGTTTCACCCCAGGAGTGCTTCCTCACTGCGTTCAGGGCGTGCAACATCAGTTCTTGGAGCAAACATGAGGTTTGCCTGCCGGCATAGAACAGGATGTTCTAATAG
>CAYYKZ010000324.1:0-3537 GCA_964468455.1 uncultured Leptospirales bacterium
CATTAACATTAAGCTCATGATTAAGAAGAAGATTGAATATCCTGAGCCTTGTTTCATCAGAGAGAGCCTTAAAGGTATTAATAATTTTCATAACTATATCAATATATCCTGATATAGTTATGTTTATTCAACAGAGCTCTAAGGTCAAGTTTTTTTAACCTTTTTTCACTTAAAAAAGATTCATTATTTAAGAGTTAAAGGGTGATTTAAGGAGAGGCTCTGACCCCTGGAATGAAATTTAATATACAGGGGTCAGAGCCCTATATATTTTAAACAGGGGGTTCCCCCTGTTCCCCTAATCCCCGAGGCTTATATTCAGCCCTCTTGCTGTCCGCACCAGAAATGATTTCTCCACATCCATAAGATTATATTTAGAAATTGCCTCTTCTATAGGAACAGAAACCATTTCCGGATGGCGGTAAGCAACCATTCTTCCATATTTCTTTTCAAGAACCATTTCAAAGGCCTTTACTCCAAACTGTGTAGCAAGAATACGGTCATAGGCATTAGGAATACCACCCCGCTGAAGATGACCCGGGATTGTAACCCTTATATCATGAGTAACACCCGCGTTTTTTAAATCCTGCTCCAGTTTTATGCTTATTCCGCCAAGTTTCGGATTTTCATATCCCAGTTCATTCGATTTCCCCGAAACCATCTCACCCTTAACTTCCGCAGCCCCTTCAGCTACTACAACAATGGCAAATCCCCTTTTGTTTATAAAACGGGATTCAATTTTTTCTATTATCTTAGAAAGCCTGTATGGGATTTCCGGGATAAGACATATATCCGCTCCCCCTGCAATAGCTGAATGGAGAGCAATCCATCCTGCATAGCGCCCCATTACCTCCATAATCAGAATACGGCTGTGACTGGCTGCGGTAGTAACAAGCTTATCTACAGATTCAGTGGCAATTTCAACTGCTGTCTGAAATCCGAATGTAAAATCTGTACTGGAAAGATCATTATCAATGGTTTTAGGCACACCAACAATATTCAACCCCTTATCAGCCAGCTGCTTGGCTATTTTCATGGAACCGTCACCGCCGATTGAGATCACAGCCTCAATACCGAGGGAATTTATCCTTTCAATCAATTCATCGGATCTGTCAATCCCATACCAGCTTCCATCCTCCCTCTGAACAGGCCAGGAAAAGGGGCCTCCCCTGTTCACTGTTTCAAGTATGGTCCCCCCTTTTACATGAATCCCCCTCACAGCCTGGGCATCAAGTACAACATATTCCATTGGATCCCATAGCAGGCTGTTATAGGATTGAATAGATCCTATTACTTCCCAGTCGTTCTGATGAGCCCGCACAGTAACAGCCCTTATAACAGCGTTAAGGCCGGGGCAATCCCCGCCTCCAGTAAGAACAAGCACTCTCTTTTTTCCCAAATTCTCCTCCATGTAAAAAAAATACCGCCAGAAAGGCATAAATAAAAAAATCCGAATTATACCACGCATGGCTTTTTAATTATATAAAATATAGAAAGGTAATAGAAAGTGCAAAAAAAAACGGGGTAAAATCAGTTTTTTATGATAATCGGCCTGAATATTATAAAAAAAAGAGAGCCGGTTAAAGCTCTCATTTTAGAGTATGCAGAAATATATGTTTGAGGTTTAATTGACTATAAGGGTTGCCGCAGATGATGATGTAATATCCTCGCCATCCTTCTTTATAACTATTTCCAGATATGTACTCCAGAAGGAGTAGTCATTTTCTTCTGAGTCCAGGGTGTAATCCTGCTCATTAACAGAAAGGGTATTCCCCCCCCATTTATATTCCTCAACAGGATCACCTGACTCCCACTTCTGAAAATAAACTTCACTCTCATGGCCCGGAATATTGTATGTTCCGTAGGCTGTTAAAAACACCTCCGCACCCTCTTCAATATTTTCAAGTTTAATTGTGAAGCTTTCAGGGTTTTCTCCGAATTCCCATCCGAAAATGGCTTTCCCATTCTGCATCAGCTCATCCATGCTAAAGCTGTGGCTCCCTGTTGAGTAAAGGGGGACAGATGCGAACATGGACTCATCTCCTGTGTCTTTATCATCTACTGCAACAATAATGGTTGCCTCATGAACCTGGTCTCCCACTGTTACAATAATTGTATAGGTTTCTGATACATCAAGCGGTTCATCCGGCACAAATGTAATTACTCCGGTTTCAGGATCAACCACCACCTGGCCTGCAACAGCTTCACCGGAATTGTTATTCACAGTAACAGTAACACCATCTGCCAGAACCCAGTTGCCGTTTGCATCCTTAACAACAAGCTGAAGATCTTTACCATCTATGGCAAGAACTCCATCAACAAGGTTTACCACTATATTCCCATTTTCAACTTCAATCTGCTCATTGCCTGACACGCCTGATCCGTCAGTAGTGCCGCCTGTTTCATTTACAACATCACTGCCCGGTACTGATGAGGAACCTCCGCCCCCTCCGGAACATCCTGAAAGAAAAAAAACTGCACTGGTTGTAAAAATTAGAATCAGTTTAATTATGCTTATATTTTTGTTCATTTTTGCACCTCCACATGAGAAGTCCATTTCTCAATATTTATGCTTATCATTAATATCGGCACAGGTTGGTAAATCGTCAAGTAAAAAAGCCCAAAAAGGCTTTTTTTTAACAAAAAAATATCTTTTTTTTACAGATTCCGTTAAATAAAGCACATTAAAAATAAAAATGTTTATTAAAATTAATTCATAAGGCAAATATATTTACACATCTGAATCAGAGAGGTGAGAACATGCCGGCATTAGTACTTTTACGATAATTCAGTGGATTACCTGCCAGACTAATTACATCTGCAGCTAATCTCATGAAATCATCCAGACTGTCGGATATGATGAGGAACACAATTCCCAAATTTATTCTGCAGTCCTCAGGAACAGCAATGATTCCGAGGCCACTGCTTTTCAAAGATTTTCTTACAGCATAACAGGAACAGATGAGACTAAAACCGCCTTAATCATTAAACAGAGAAAGCACATACCGGGTAAGCTTTTGCGGCTCCATTTTAATCGGATCTATTGTTTCAAGAAGGCCGGCACTTATAAATATTATCTGTGTAATACGGGCAAGAAATTCAAGATCAAATTCATTTTTATCTATTTTGGGAAAATCTGTTTTGGCCTGGTCTATTATCTGCTTGTACATTTCCAGATGCTTTCTGAAAAAGCTTTTAACAGGAACCATCATTTTAGGGACTTCAAGGCTGTAAAGAATAAGGTTTATAAAAACCTTTATATTTTTCTGATTAAGTACAAAGTTTTCAATATTAAAAAGCGTGGAAATGACTGCTCTATCCCCCTTTTCATCAAGAAGATTTATCATATTAAGATGATCCTCTTCAATGGACATAAAAAAATCCTCAAGAAGTCCTATAAAGAGAGATTCCTTTGTGGGAAAATGGTACCGCAATCCCCCCTTTGAAATTCCCGCTTCATCTGCCACACTCTGCATGGATATATAGGAATAGGAATACTTATCCAGAAGCCTTTTAAGAGCATTAAGTATATCTTTCCGT
>CAYYKZ010000325.1:0-3532 GCA_964468455.1 uncultured Leptospirales bacterium
ATTCAGGAGGAGCAGATTAAGGCTTTGAATTCTCAGATTGCAACAGAAAAGAAAAAATACCTCCAGGCAAGGCTTAATCTTTCCTATTTGATTGAAACTGAAAACAACCTCAGTTCCGGCATAACTTCCCTGATTAATTACAAGTACGAACTTATCAGCGGCTACATAGATTACATGGACCTGACAAATTAGGAGATAATCATGAAAAAATATATAGAATTTTTCGCAAAGGACCGGCTGCTGGTGAACCTGATATTCATATCAGTGTTCATCATTGGCCTTGTCCTTACATTCAACATCAGAAGGGAAACATTCCCTGCCACAGATATTGACAAGATGATAATTACAGTGGCTTATCCCGGCGCTAGTCCCGCAGATGTGGAGCTTAATGCGGTTGCGCCCATAGAAGAGGAACTGTCGAAGATAAACGGTATTGACCAGTATATATCCATATCCATAGAGGGTGGCGCCCAGATTGTTGTTGATATTGACCAGGACGTTGAGGACAAACAGTCAGTTAAAGATGAAGTATTCAGAAACATAACCCTGAACAGCCTTTCAGACGTATCCGGTGATGTTGAAGATATTACAGTAAAGGATCTAAACTCAAAACTGAAGAGTGTACTTAAAATCGGCATCTCGATAAAAGAGGGAGGAGGCGCCACAGAAGGAGACCTATACAGGGCTGCGGACATTCTTGATTCGCAGCTGAAAAGAATTGAAGGGGTCAGTGAAACTGATATGCACGGATACCTGGACAGGGAGATTCATGTTAAGGTTAAAGCTGACAAAATGGATGATCTCTATATTTCTCTTACAGATGTTGTAAATAGTATAAAAACCAGGAATATTCGATCATCCGGCGGAACAATGCAGTCAGTTTACAAAGAGAAAAATATTGTCACAATAGGGCAATTTGAGAACCCGCTTGATGTGGGAGAGGTTATAATCCGGTCCGGATTTGAACAACGCAGGGTTAAGGTAAAGGATATTGCAACGGTTGAGGACGGGTTCGAAGACCAGGATATTATGATAAATGTAAACGGCGAAAAATCCGTGGTAATAGATATTAAAAAGAAAGAGAATGCGGACATAATAAAAACCGTAGAGCAGGTACGGAATTTTCTGGAAAAGAATCAGAATCCCCAGTTTGATTTTTCCATTGTTGCGGATGATTCAAAATCTGTAAAGTCGCTCATTGATGTGGTGATCAACAATGCCCTTATCGGTTTTGTACTGGTGTTTCTGGTGCTTCTTGTCTTCCTTGACCTGCGCACCTCCTTCTGGACAGCAGTGAGCATACCCTTCTGCATGTTTCTTGTAATAATATTTATGCGCTTTAATAATTATTCTCTTAATATTATGACCCTGGGAGCAATAATTACAGTTTTAGGAATGATGGTAGATGACGCCATTGTAATAGCAGAGACCATATATGAAAAAAAGCATGAGGGAATGAGCCCGCTGAAAGCGGCAGTAGAGGGGACACGGGAGGTTTTCTCTCCGGTTCTTGTGAGCATCCTCACTACCATATTCGCCTTTCTTCCCATACTTATGATAGAAGGAACCATGGGCAAGTTTATATTTGTTTTTCCTGTAATAATCGCTGTTACACTGCTGTTCAGTCTGTTTGAGGCTGTGACAATTCTTCCCAATCACCTGGCCCAGGGAAAAGCAAAGGAAAAGGTGGACAGGGAACACTGGTTTAAACCCTTTATGAATTTCTACAGAAAAGTACTGGGAAAGGCTCTTAATCTGCGTTACGCAGTGCTTGCTCTTTTTATTGTCCTTCTCATCGTGTCTATAAAATTTTCGAGCGATACCATAAAGGGCTTTGTCCTTTTCTGGGACAACAGCAATGAGTATGTAAACATTGACCTGGATTTCCCTGCTGGCACCTCTCTTGAAAAAACGGAACTTCTTACAAGAGATCTGGAAAAGGCCATTATTAAACTGATTCCGAAAGAAGAACTGGTTTCCACATTCAGTCAGGCAGGCACTCATTCCGGCCACTCAATGAACCATGACTACTGGGCAACAATTCAGCTTAAACTCGTGCCGATTAATGACAGGGACAGGACAGCAGGTGAAATAATAACAGACATGCGTGAAAAAATAAAACAAAATGACCTTAAGGGTTATTCTGCGATAGTAGTACGAGAAGAAAAAGGGGGGCCCCCAACAGGTGAACCTGTTGATATCAAGGTAATAAGCAGTGATTCCAGTGAAGCAGAAAAAGTTATGGAGGCTATTCAGTCGATTCTCTCAAGAATTGAAGGTGTCAAGGATATTGACAGTGACAGAAAAGAGGGGAAAGATGAGCTTAAGTTTAAATTTAATTATGATAAAATGGCCCAGTACGGGATAGATGTGCAGACCATTGCCTCAACTGTACGCACCGCATATGAGGGAAACAAGGCCACTTATATTCAGACCCTTAATGAGAAGCTGTATTTTGTTGTGGAGCTTCAGGACACATTCAAGGGGAGTGAAAAGGCATTAATGAATCTCCTTATTCCCAATGATTCAGGAAGGCTTATCCGCCTAAAGGAGATAGCATCGCTCGTCACAGGCTCTTCAGCCTCAGAGATACGTCACTTTAACGGGGACAGAACAATAAGTGTAACCGCTGATGTAGATTCCGATATCACAACACCTGTTAAGGTACAGAAAATAGTTCAGGATGAATACGCGAATATCTCCTCAAATTACAGGAATACTTATCTTCTTTTTGAAGGCGAGGCAAAGCACAGCAGAGAGGCCATGTCTGATCTTGCGGTATCCTTTATGGTGGCCTTTTTTCTGATTTATGTAATAGTTGTTTTTCTTTTCAGGTCATTCAGTCAGCCCCTTGTGGTAATGTCTGTTATACCTTTTGGACTCATTGGAGTGTTTACCGCATTTCAGCTTCATGGTATACCGCTGAGTTTTATGGCAGTCATTGGCATTATTGGGCTTTCAGGTGTTGTGGTTAATGACAGTATTATTATGGTTGAATTTATCAATAAGCTGAAAGAAAAGGGAGCCACAACAAAGGAAGATCTTTTTGAAAGTATATCCAGCGGAGCAGTGAGAAGGCTCAGGCCTATCATTATGACAACAGTAACAACAGTTGCGGCACTGCTTCCCACAGCATACGGCATAGGAGGCAATGCCCTTACCCTTGTTCCCACTGTAATGGCAATGGCATACGGGCTTATGTTTGCCACACTTCTTACTCTTATTTTTGTGCCATGCCTGTATCTGATCAATGAGGATATAAACAGTTTACTCAGCAGACTCAGAGCATTGCTGATTAAGATATAAAGAATTCCTGTACCGTTCAGATCCGGGAAATAATAAAGATCATGGCGGGCGGGGAGATATCTCCATCCGCCATTATGGAAAATTTAAGTCAATTATGGTGTACTGCCGGTATTCCTCTGCTCATCACTCATGAGCATATCATTGAGGTAATCTCCCACAAGTTTTCCTATTGCATCATTTTTTGCTACTGTGTCCCAGCTGAAATCCTCTTTGCTTCCAAGCATTT
>CAYYKZ010000326.1:0-2301 GCA_964468455.1 uncultured Leptospirales bacterium
ATTTCTCCAGCGACCTGTTATCCTGAAATTCTCTGCCGAAATTATGTTCAATTTTTACTCCCGGAAATTTCTTATCAATGATTTCAGGGATCTGCACAGTACCTATATCCTCTCCAATACGGCTGTGATTACAGGCTTCAGAAATAAGCACAAATTCGCCGTCCTTAATAGTGTCAAGAGCGCCTATTCCATCAACAAAGCGGGAAAGTCTCCCATTGCTCATATAATTTATCATAACAATGGAAAATGTGGTAAGATCAATATCCGCAGGATTCACTATCCGATCCGCGCGCTTTGCTGAGATCAAGCCTGAAGGAGACAGGGTAAGCCCAGTTCCGGGTTATATATTCCTCTGTCATTGCCTGAGGCCTCAGATATCTTCCCTGCGGTGTTTCAGCATCCATTGGTATAACAAGTATATAATAATTATCTCTTTCAACAAAAGGGAGAAGGTCCACAGGAGAACTCTCCTGCTCAAAGTTATTAAGAATAAAATCCGAAAGAGGCCTGCTGAATTTTTCATCATTTGCCTTCAGCAGGATTTTTTTATGGAATTTCAGATGAGGAATATTTTTCTCAACATGCGAAATCAAAGCGCTATCCTCCTCCCTGAAAATATTGTAAATGACTAAAACCTGCCTGCTCAGTTCCCGCGCCTCTTTAACTATTTCTTTTTCATGGCTAAAGTCCAGTGACGAGGGATCTATAACCACAAGCACAAGATCCGATTCCTTAAGATCATTAAGCACCTTTTTTCTTTTTTTCTCCCCCAGTTCACCTTTTTCGTTTATACCGGCAGTATCGAAAAGTCTGACAGGCCCCATTCCGTGCATTTCGTAAAGAGACATTTTTGTGTCAGATGTTGTTCCGGGACTTGAATCTACAATAGAAGTTTCCTGCCGGGTTATAAGATTCATCACTGAACTTTTACCCGCATTCATCTTCCCGAATATACCGATATTATTTCTTTCAACAGGCAGAGTCATTTTTTTTCTTCCTTATAAAATGAATTGATGTTCCGGTTTCACCAGGTGCAGGGATCAGTCCCAGATCTGTAATATCTTTCTGTAAAGCGGCAATAAAGTCCCGGCTATCCTGAGGTCCGGTATACTTGTTATTATACAGAATATAGTCATCTCTATGCTCTGATGGGGAAAACTGGGGCATTAAAACATTTGCACCTGCCATAAGACCCGCCTTTCTTCCATCAGGCGAAAGTGTTTCAATGGCTGTTGTAGAGGCAATGTTTATATAGGGCATAACCATGCGCAGAACGGCTATCATATTTAGGCCGGTATTCAGGTTCTCTTCAGAAGAAAATTCAGCAGAACCGAAAGGGGTACAGCTATGAGGAATAAACGGCCCCATACCGCACATATCTATATCCAATGAATGGAAGAAAAGAATGTCCCTGGCAAGCATTTCATGTGTCTGGAAAGGTGCGTTAATCATCACCCCTGTACCTACCTGGAATCCTGTACTTTTAAGATTTTCAAGAGCCCTTAATCTGTTTTTAAAACTCATTGATCCCGGATGAAGCTTTTTATAATGATTTTCATCGGAGGTTTCTATTCTGAGAAGATATCTGGAAGCACCTGCATTAAAAAATTCACGATATACATTCTTCTCCTGCTCCCCGCATGAAAGAGTAATTCCCATTTCGGGATATTTTTCTTTTATACGCCTTATGATCTCTGCTGTATAATTTATAAAGTAACTGTCTCTCCTTTCCCCTGACTGCAGCACCACAGAGGCAAGCCCTGATGACACCGCTTCATCAACCGAAGCAACAATCTCATCAGCAGTAAGTTCATACCGGTTTACCCTGTTATTCGATTTTCTGATTCCGCAATAGAAACAGTCGTTAATGCATATATTGGAAAACTCAATAAGCCCCCTGATATAAATTCTGTCAGAAACATGGTTCTTTCTTATTTCAGATGCTTCCCGGTGGAGCCTTGCCTGGTCTTCTCCTCTGAGTTCCAGAAATTTCACAATCTCCTTTTCAGAAATAGATATCACGTTCACCTTTATCAATTTTCAGCAGATTCTGTTCAGTACTCTCTCGTCTCCCCCTGTCAGGGATTGATCCCAGCTCTTTTTTAATAAGCTCTTCCCCCAGAAGCCTTGTTTCATCATCCGCATAATCAACCAGATATTCCTTGAGCGTAAGAAGAGCATTTGGATGACAATGATTTTTAATGAGACCCGGCTTTGCCATATCCATAAAATCTTTACCGGTCCTGCCCCTTCTATAGCACCCGGTGCAGAATGAAGGGACAAAGCCCTCTTTAATAACAG
>CAYYKZ010000326.1:2334-3529 GCA_964468455.1 uncultured Leptospirales bacterium
TGTGTCATTAAGAGAAAACTGGGAAGAGCCCTGATCAGTCCTGCTGTAGCCTCCCGGATCAGTTTTTGATCCGGAGCTTATCTGGGAAACCCCAAGATGCATAAGCTCGGACCTCATTTGTTCATTCTCCCTGGTTGAAAGAATAATACCGGTGTAGGGAACAGCGCAACGAAGCACAGCTACAATCTTTTTAAAATCCCTGTCAGAAACAGGATGAGGAATATTTTCAGCACAGGGAGCGTTTTTCGCGTATTCGATTCTTGGAACAGATATAGTATGGGGCCCTATGCCGTATTTTTTATCAAGATACTCCGCATGAGTCAGAAGCCCCAGGGTTTCAAACCTGTAATCGTAAAGACCGAAAAGAGCCCCTATCCCCACATCGTGAAGACCGTTTTCAAGGGCTCTGTTCATCACATTAAGACGCCACATATAATCTTTCTTTTTCCCTGAAGGGTGAATTTCGTCATATGTATCCCTGTGGTAGGTTTCCTGAAAAACAACATATGTGCCGATATTAAGCTGGTTAATTTTTTTAAATTCTTCCGGAGATAAAGGGGCTATTTCAACATTAATTCTACGGATAGAGTTCCCCTTTGAATCTTTAACTGAATATGCAGCTTTAAGGCATTCAGAAAAATAATCAAGTGACGATGCGGTATCATCCTCCCCCATGAGCATAAGAATTCTTTTATGCCCCTGTTCCAGGAGAATAAGGGTTTCTTCTTTTATTTCATCTATAGTTAAACGTTTTCTCCGGATATCACTGTTTCCGGCTCTGAATCCGCAGTAGAGACAGTTATTTGAGCAGTAATTTGAAACATATAGCGGGGCAAAGAGAACTACCCTGTTCCCGTAAATTGCCTGTTTAACACGGAAGGCGGTTTGAAACAGCATTTCAAGCTGATTATCATCATCTATATTAATCAGAACCGCAGCTTCTTCCCTGGTAAGCCCATTGAGCTCCATGGCTTTTTCAAGAATAACCTGAACATCAGCATATGAAGGCTCTGTCTTGCGGTTTATAAGTACCTGTATAATTTCTTCATCAATAAAAGACTGCTGCATTTTACCACCCCCATCAATTCCATGAATGTTCTGAAAAAATTTGTCAAGGGTTATTGCGGTAAAAAAAAGGCGGTTCACAGGCTTGTAAAAGCCTGTGAACCGCGGACAAAATCCAACTCAAAATTAA
>CAYYKZ010000327.1:0-3524 GCA_964468455.1 uncultured Leptospirales bacterium
AAGATTATCGGTAAAAAAGAGATATTATTCTGCACTTTTATTGCAATAAGACATAAAAAAACTCTTCATTAAATCCATAAAAGGTTAAATATAATGCGACTGTTTTACTATATACTAATACTGCCACTCTTATTTTCAACATCCTGCATGGCAACTACTCTTAACAATGAAATTGCATCAAATGATCATAATAATGTTATCAAAAACGAAATTGCCGAAGATGTAATCAATATACAGAATGGCCATTTCATGCTTTACTGGAGTCCCGGGAAAGTCAAAGCTGAAGGACCTGTTGTAAATAGTCAAAAAGAAGGTGAATGGAAATATTACTATAACGAAGGTAAGGATAAAATCCTTAAAAGTTCAGGCGTATACCGCCAGGGATTAAAACAGGGACAATGGATAACATATTATCCTGACGGCCGTGTTATGAAAAAAGAAACATTCCGAAACGATGAACTTAATGGAGCTGTTTTTGTCTATACAAAGGATGGCATTCCTTTATCTGAAGTATGGTATAAACACGGCAAAAAACATGGAGTATTCAGAGAATACTTCCCTGACGGTAAACCTAAAGAAATATCAATGTATAGTGAAGGCGTGAAAGACGGAACAGAAAATTTATATCACACTACGGGGAAAAGAAAGTCAATTGGCACCTATGCAAATGGCAAAAAAAACGGTTCATGGCGTTATAATTATGCAAGTGGCGCAAGAGAATCATATGGTTATTATCGGGACGACAAAAAGACCGGTAAATGGCGATATTATTCAGAAGACGGAAAATTGATTAACGAAGAAACATTTCAATAAACGAATTAACTGATGGTGACCCCTGTGGAAGAAAAGAAGACTAAAAAAAAATCTGCTGATACCGGTGATACATCAAAAAAAAAATCACCAAAAAGTAAAACTTCTTCAACTAAAAAAACAACCGGGGGAAAAGTAATAAAAAAATCCCCGGCAAAAGCGAAAGCTGTTGTCAAAAAAAAACCTTCACAGGCAAAAAAAAATAATCTGCCGGCAAAGGTGAAATCCACATCTAAAACAAAGAATGCTCCCAAAAAAATAACACCTGGAAAAGAAAATAAAGATACTGAAATTGAGGAAATTGATCCTGAAGCAGCAAGCCGTGGCGATAATCCCATGACTGTAGTGGATCACCTTGATGAGTTCCGTTCCAGAATATTGATTGTACTTGGTGTACTCATTGTATTAACTTTTGTAAATTTTTATTTTTCTGAACATATTGTTAATTATATAAATAAACCTTTTTTATCAACAGGTAATAAACTTAATATATTTAAACTTTCCGGCGGGTTTATTATAAGGCTCAAGGCCTCTATTGGAGTTGCAATATTAATCACATTTCCACTCATTATTTTCCATATATGGAGATATATTGTACCTGCAATAGAAAAATCTTCGAGGATGTTTTCCAGAATTACAATAATATTCTCTGTTCTATTGTTTTATGCAGGAGTATCATTTATTTTCTTTCTCCTTCTCCCTCTTATGATAGAGGTGCTTTTGAGCTTCATTCCAAGTGAAATGCTCAGCACAATAGGTGCAGATGACTACCTAAGCTTTATTTTTCTTTTATGCCTTGCCATGGGGATTATATTTGAACTTCCTATTATTATTCTTGTATTAACAAGATTCGGAATCATCAGCCCGGCATTCCTTATTTCCAAAAGAAAAGTCGCTCTTGTAATAATCTGGGTTTTTGCAGCCGTTATTACTCCTCCTGATCCATTATCGCAATCACTTGTAGCGATACCACTGATGTTTCTTTATGAATTATCTATTTTTATTTCAAGATTTGTTGTTATCCGCAAAAAGAAACAGGAACTTGCCGGATAAATAATTTAATGACGGAGAATTTATAATGTCTCTTAATTATATAGATCAGATAGATGTTTCAGGAAAAAGAGTTCTTCTTAGAGTAGACTACAATGTCCCCTATGACAAAGAGATGAATATAACCGATGATACAAGAATTTTGTATACACTCCCTTCAGTTGAATACTGTATAAAAAACAATGCAAAGCTTATAATAGTTTCACATCTCGGCAGGCCAAGGGGTAAAAAAAAGCCTGAGTTATCCCTCAAACCTGTTGCAGATAAATTGTCTGATCTTATAAACAAGCCTGTTATTTTTATAGATACTGATCCCGGACCCGAAACTATAGAATTAACTATGAAGATGGAACCCGGGGATGTCGCTTTACTGGAAAATATAAGATTTTACCCTGGTGAAGAAAAAAACGATAGAAACTTTGGAGAATTACTCGCTGCTCACTGTGAAATATATGTTAATGATGCTTTTGCAACAGCACATAGAGGGCATGCATCCAATTATGCAATAACGGAATTTGTAGAAACTGCTGCAGCCGGGCTTCTCATGAAAAATGAGATTGAATACAGCCAGAAAACTATCGAAAATGCAGAGAAACCCTTTGGGGCAATTATTGGCGGTGCTAAAATATCGACTAAAATTGATGCAATAAAAAATATTATAGACAAAGTTGACTTTATGCTCATTGGCGGAGGTATGGCATTCACCTTTTTGAAAGCTCAAGGGTATAATATAGGCAATTCATTACTGGAACCGGACTTAATTGACATCGCAAATGAAATTTTACTGAGAGTTAAAAAAAATAAAGTTGAAATTCTTTTACCACTTGATATAGTTGGCGCAGAAGAGTTTGATAATGACTCAGAATATTCTGTTTATTCTATTGAGGATATACCTGACAATATTATTGGACTTGATATTGGACCGAAAACAATTGATTTGTTTTCACAAAAAATCCATGAGGCGAAAACCATTATCTGGAATGGCCCCATGGGAGCTTTTGAGATGCCTAATTTTGCTAATGGAACAAATGAAATAGCAAAAATTCTGGCAGATGCCGATTGTTTCAGTGTTGTGGGAGGGGGAGATAGCGTAACAGCCATCAATAAAGCTGGAGTTGCCGATAAAATAGGCTATATTTCAACTGGTGGAGGAGCATTCCTTGAAATTCTTGAAGGAAAAACGCTCCCCGGTATCGCTGCACTGGAAAAAAAATATAAATAACAATCGCCGGTTAACATATATGAAAAGCGGCTTATGCCGCTTTTCTATATTAATCCAGTTATATTATATGCCGTAATATATTATAAAAAACCCGCTTAAAGAAGCGGGTTTTTTATATCAATAAAATAATTGTCTGTTAATTATTAACTTAAGCTTCCTCTTTATCCCTTTCAATATTATACTGGGCAATACCAAGCTTAGCAAGAGGAATAGCATACGGAGAACATGAAACATAATTTAAACCTGTTTCAATGCAAAAGGCTATATTATCAGGATTAGCCCCATGCTCGCCACAGAGCCCCATTTTCATATCAGGTCTTGTCAGCTTACCTCTTACCGCAGCTATTGATATCAATTCTTTTACAGGATCACCAAGAACCTTGAATGGATTATTCTTCATAAGGTCAAAAAGAGAATAGTCAGGAAAAAAAGAATTGGAATC
>CAYYKZ010000328.1:0-1734 GCA_964468455.1 uncultured Leptospirales bacterium
GATCTATTTCTTATTCAGATATTTTCCCCCGCTCTTCAGATAGAGATAGAGAATAACGAATAACTGTAACTGTTCATGTTTATAGATAATCAGCCATATTCTGCTTTTAGCAATCTTTTAATAAAATCACAGAATATTGTCAAAACCCTTTTAATAAAAACAAAAGTTAATCTATTATTATAAATAATATCTAATAAATACCTGTTTTTTTATTTTTAATAAAAAAATTTCAAAAAAATTCCGGTTAAAAACGTAATAATAATAAACAATAAAAAAATCAGGAGGAACTTTTTTTATGAATAATTTTGCTGCTGCCACTGTTGAAGGATTTGTAACACATGAACCTCAGCTAAAAAAAACAAAAACCGGGAAATCAGTCTGTACCTTTTCGATTGCAGTTAATCATTATTCAAAATCTGAAGAACCGCCAAAAGTTTCATTTATAGAAGTTGAAACATGGGAAAAAGTTGCGGAGATGTGTTCAAAAAATGTATCAAAAGGTAAACGTTTAATGGTCATCGGGAGTCTGCGGCAGGATCGATGGGAAAGTGAAGATGGTAAAACAAAATCAAGAATAAAAATTGTCGGGAACGAAATAAGATTTCTTGAATCAAAGAAAAACAGCGAAGAGGCTGTAAAAAGTCAGGCATCACCAGCCCTATAGGTTCAATATGTAATTCTCCTTTTTTTACAAAAACATCACAACACCTGCAGGAAATCAGTGTTGTGATGTTTATAATTATTTCAGGAAGAACTTTTTTAAAATGGAATTCTGTTTGTTTTGCTCCAGATACCCATCTCCTGTGCCGATTTGATAAGATCTTCACGGAAATCGGGATGAGCAATACTTATAAGAGATTCCGCACGTCCCCATATTGACCGCGCTTTCATGTTTACAAGACCATATTCAGTTACAAGATAATGCACCATTGATCTGGGTACAGTTACAACAGAACCAGGTGTCAGGAAAGGCTTGATTCTGGATTTAATCTGACCGTCTTTTTTGTCCTTATAGGTTGAAGAGAATGCAAGAAAACTTTTCCCCCCTTTTGAATGAAACGCGCCTATTACAAAGTCAAGCTGCCCCCCTGTACCGGAAATCTGTCTTAGTCCGGATGTTTCAGAACACACCTGACTTAACAGATCCACTTCTACTATGTTGTTTATTGATACAACCTTATCATTGGCTGCTACAAAATCGGGATTATTTGTGTGATGTACCTTACAGGAAGCAAGCCTGGGATTATCATGAATAAAATCATATGTTTCATTTGTACCAAGACAGAATGAAAACGAACTTTTATTTATGTCAAAACTTTTCATTGCATTTGTTATTTTATCCGCATTATAGAGTGTCACCATGGCATCACAGAACATTTCGCTTTGAATACCAAGATCTTTTACATCGGTATGTGCAATCATTTCACCGATAAGATTAGGCAATGTACCTATACCCAGCTGCAGGCATGAACCGTTCTCTATATGGGGAACAATAAAGTTGGCAATTTTCTTCTCTGCCTCAGAAGCTTCAGGCATTTTAGGTGTGGCAAAAATCGGAGAATTTGAACCTTCTATGATATAGTCAATCTCACTAATATGCACATATTCATCATTACCGCCAAGACATCTGGGCATATTTTCATTTACTTCAACAATGGCCACATCGGACCATAAAGCAATACCCCTGTTATGGGAATTGCCCAGACCGAAATTAAAGCAGCCGTTTCTGTCCAT
>CAYYKZ010000328.1:1834-3512 GCA_964468455.1 uncultured Leptospirales bacterium
TACCCCTGTTATGGGAATTGCCCAGACCGAAATTAAAGCAGCCGTTTCTGTCCATTGGAGTTACCTGGGCGCACCATACAGTAGGTTTAATGTGCGACAGATCCCTGTGGTGATAAGCAAGAAGTGTTGCCTCATGATAATTAAATGGAAGATGACAGTTTATACCCTGATCTCCTGCCATACGGTCAAGAAGTGTATAATACCAGCTGAAATACTGAAATGATTTCTGCTCAGGATCATTTTGTATTACTGCAGGATAAGGCGGTACCGAGCCGGTTCCCCTCACTGAAACATTCTCAAGTTCCCCAACCCTTTTACTTAGTGCCAGGTAAAAATCCTCCGGTTTTGTGGCAAACATTCCATAATCAATAATATCATTATTATTAACAACTGACGCTGCTTTTTCTGCTGATACAAGTTTTCTCCTGTACTCATCCTGAAAAGTCTTCATAAATTCCCCCCGCAGACATGTTATTATATTTAAAATTATTCCCGAATGATTAATATCTATAATGTATAATTATTAAAATTATATTACCGGTTTATTCCATGCCTGGTACACCGGGTGAAAAAAGAATAAAATTATACTATTACTATTTATCAGGAATTGATACTTATTTTTTTATATATAGTATATATATTACATGTTCAAATTTTGCAAGCAATATTGTTTGTATTATTATGTACGGGAAAGTGTAAATAGTTTGTGGTAAAATACACTACAAACTATTTACACTTTCAACTTTAAGGGGAATCTTCGAAAGAGGAATTATACTTAAACACAGAATAAAAAAGTCCGGAAGAGTAAACTGTCCCGATTTAAATAATAATTTTTCAGTTTATTCCTGAAACCTGCGGGCTGTTTTTTTAATATATCCGGAAATTTCATCAAACTTAATTTTTTCCTGTTCACCGGAAACCTGATTTTTAACAGAAGCGACACCTTCCCGGATCTCATCGTCTCCAATAATCAGAACAAAAGAGGCCTTCTCTCTCTCTGCTCTTTTGAATTGTGCCTTAAAACTTTTTACCGCTGGTTCAATATCCGCAGATATTCCGGATAAACGCAAAGCTTTAACAATTTCAGCACCTTTTTCAAGGCTTACCCCGCCGGAGTGTACAACAAAAGCATCAACTCCCTCAGGAGCTATTTCCATCTCTTCAAGAAGAAGATAAATCCTCTCCATTCCAGCAGCAAATCCCACCCCGGGAGTAGGCTTGCCGTCAAACTGCTCAACCAGATAATCGTAACGTCCGCCGCCGGCAAAGGCACTTTGACTCCCCAGACTGTCTGAAACAAATTCAAAAGTTGTTCTGGTATAATAATCAAGACCCCTTACCATATACCTGTCTATTTCGTATTTGAGGCCGTCTTTATCAAGATATGACTTAACTGAATCAAAATGATCAGCGCAATCTTTGCACAAATGTTCAGATATTACAGGGGCAGATGGTTTCAGAGCCCTGCATTTCTCATTTTTGCAGTCAAGTAGACGAAGTGGATTTTTTTCAAGACGCCTTGAGCAATCTTCGCACAATTCTTCTTTTCTTTCAGTATAATAACCTTTAAGCTTAACCATATAATCGGGCCTGCACTCCCTGCAGCCGATTGAATTAACCAGAACCTGATAGTTCTTTACACCAGCCCCTTTTGCTATTGAATCAACAAGTGATATAA
>CAYYKZ010000329.1:0-3509 GCA_964468455.1 uncultured Leptospirales bacterium
GAATCTTAAAACCCTGGTCTTCAAGGAAGATGCAGGCCCTGGCCTCTCCGGCTTTTCCAGCTTCTCTGTTATTTATTCTGTTCATTAAAAAGACCAGAGAACGTCAAAAATATTTATTCCGGCCTCCTCTTCATTCATAACCCTTATAATGTACTTTGAAGTATCCTCAAGAAGATTTACAATCCGGGTATCCTCAATTTTATTTTTGTTATCATCAAAAATCAGCTTAATAATAGGACGAAGAGGCTTTTCTGTTACAGAACCAATGACAATTCCAATCTGCTTATCATTAAGCTCAACAAGTGAACCTATCGGATAAACAGACATGCGGGAAAGAAAAATTTTAAGGATATCCGGGTCAAACTTGTTTACTCCGCTTGCAAGAAGATTCTTCATTGCATGATAAGCTCCGGTTTTTTTTCTGTAACTCCGGTTTGATATTTGAGCTTCATAGCTGTCAGCGATGGCAGCTATACGTGCATATTCATCAATCTCTTTACCCTTAAGGCCCCTGGGATAACCTTTACCATCATACTGTTCATGATGCTGAAGAGATATATTAGCGATTCTCTCATTGACGTCAGGGAAAAGAATAAGGGACTTATAACCATGAAGAGGATGTGCCTTTATCATTTGGTATTCATTATCTGTAAGATTTGACTGCTTATGAATAATATAAACCGGCACCTTGGTCATGCCCGCATCTATCAGGATTGTCCCCATCCCCAGCTCAAGGAGCTGCTGGTCTGTATATTTCATGGCTTCGCCGATAATTAATGAATAAAAAGTCACATTTACAGAATGAGTAACAAGATAATTCCTGTCATCATCGTCAAGACCGTTAAGGAAGAGAAAAACATTGCTGTTTTCCTTGAGAATTGAAATTATATCAGTAACAACTTTTTCAATACCGGAAAAATCTATTGCAAGATCCTTCCTTATTGCAGTATATATACGGTCAATCATGTAACATGCATTACCATGCACCTCAATGATCTTTTTCCTTAAACTTAAAAGATTTTCATATCTTTTTAGTACTTCACCACTTTTAGCTCCCGCTTCCTTTACAGCTGATTCAGATAAATTAATAATCTCGCCGGTGGTCTCCACTTCTGAAACACCCCACCTCATCACTTTTTTTATATCATTCTCTGTAATTGGAATATTAGGTGCAGCAAGTATATTTTCCCTGTCAATATATACCGCCTTATTAAAAGTCATACCCGGGCGAAGATCCTCAACCGGTATTTTCCTCATCTCAGTCATTGATTATTCCCGATTCCATTATTTTTTCTCTGAACTTATCATTAACATTATAACAATAGGCCATAACAGCTGCTACAGCACTAAAAAGACTTTCAGGAATTTCATCTCCAGGGTTAAGAATCGCAAGAACTTCGGTCAGGTCTTTATCCCTGTATACAGTTATACCCTTTTCATCAGCTATTTTCAACATTTTTTTAACCAGCTCACCCCTGGCAACAGAAAGCACCCTGGGAGAAACCTGGCCATACTCAAGAGCTACCGCTTTATCCTGATCATTAAACTTTAACATCAAAACCGCTTTTTGTATAAAAATCTGAAGCCCATAGGCTCAATTTATCAACCATTTTTTTTCTATTTAATACATGTATTACTGCATTTTTTACATTATTCAGCTCTAATAAATCAGTCAAAGCCTTCCTGTTTTCACTCAGCATCAATTCAGCTTCATTTTTTTCCGTAAACAAAAGAATTTCATTAAAATTTTCATGATCTTTTATTATTATATCAATTTCTCCAAGAAAAGTTAAATCAATTGTGCATAAAAAAGATTTATTATAAATAATATAATCAATTTTTACAAAACCGTCTTCTTTCGGAAGCATTATTTCACTATAATCCGGATTTTCAGTACCGTTTTTAATAAAAAGATCTATTATTTTTTCTGTAATTTCACCATCATCATCCTGTTCAAGAATTTCGAGCAATTCCTTCTCTGCTTTATCTTTCTCCTTTTCGTCAGGATAACTTTTCTTTTTTTCACTGAAATTATTCAGCAGGTGCATAATCAGAAGGAAAGGAGTGTCTGATGATAAAATGTAATTAATATAATTCAATGAGCTTAAAGAGAGCCCCTTCTGCATAAGCATCTGAAAAAGTTTTTCCTGGCCGCTAATTTTCTTATCTCCCTTCCTGAGGCCAAGAAGAAACAGATTAAGATCAAAAATATCAGGATTCCCTGAAGTAATATATTTTATAAAACTATGTAGAGATATTTTCCCCGTATCAGAATCCGAAAGAAGCGAAAAGGACTGCAATAACCTGGAAACAGAATCATGTGTCCCGGCATCGGCGAGTTTAAAAACCACATTCAGTGATGATTTGTCAGTTAAAATCAGCTGAATAATATTTTTATCAGGAATCCCATTAATAAAATCAGCCTTTAATCTTTTACCATTAATATCAAGAACAGCTTCATTACCCTGTGATTTAATAATCTTTGCAGCAACTGTATCACCGATTTTAAGTTTACGTACAACATCGGAAATTTCCCTGCTGCTTTTAAGATTAACTGAGAGTGTTTTACCTGAATCACCAACTTTCATAAGGTCTAAACTCCCGCCTTTTACAGACACATACTTTTTGCAGGCTCATAGCTGATCCTGTGCAATGGAGATATTCCGCATTTTTCAATTGCTTCAATATGCTTTTTTGTACCATAACCTTTGTTTGAAGCAAAGCCGTATTGAGGGAACCTGTTATCAAGATGATCCATTACAGCATCACGTTTTACTTTTGCGACAATAGATGCAGATGAAATAGAGATGGATCTACTATCTCCTTTAACAACAGATACAAAAGGAACAGCAAGATTGAATTTAAAGTTACCGTCCATAATTATCAGATCAGGACAAATAGAAGTCATGCCTAATATTTTTTCTATTCCAATCCTTGTTGCCTGGTTAATATTAAACTCATCAATCACCGGATGCGGAACAAATACATTACATTTCTCAACAGCATAACTCTCTATGCAGGAAAGGGCTTTTAGTCTTTGCTTATGGGAGAGTTTTTTGGAATCATTAATATAGAGGGATATTTCATCAGGGATATCAGCAAAAAGAGAGGAATCATATATAACAAGACCTATTGACAAAGGTCCTGCTAAAGACCCTCGCCCTGCCTCATCAATACCCGCAATATACCTGTACCCCTTTGAAAAAAATTCAGCTTCAATACTGAAATCGGGGCCGCAGTTATTTAAATAAAAAGAGGCGGACATAGTCAGTCCACCCCTTTATATAAAGCATAATTTTTCGATTTAAAAAAGAAAAATATATTATTCTGTCTTTTCAGCAGCAGTCTGATTTTCAGCAACATCAGATTTAACTTCCGTTTCTGCAGCAGAGGCCTGAACAGCAGTATCACCCTTGCCCTGTTTTTTTGAAGATTTAACTCTTCTCTCTTTAAGTTTAGCTGATTTTCCTCTTCTTTCTCTAAGGAAATAAAGCTTTGCCCTCCTGGTT